>NZ_KV792695.1:0-1187 GCF_001808255.1 Neisseria sp. HMSC15G01 | reverse complement strand
CATGGCTAAGGAAAAATTTGAACGTAGCAAACCGCACGTAAACGTTGGCACCATCGGTCACGTTGACCATGGTAAAACCACTCTGACTGCTGCTTTGACTACTATTTTGGCTAAAAAATTCGGTGGCGCTGCAAAAGCTTACGACCAAATCGACAACGCTCCTGAAGAAAAAGCTCGTGGTATTACCATTAATACCTCACACGTAGAATACGAAACTGAAACCCGTCACTACGCACACGTAGACTGCCCGGGCCACGCCGACTACGTTAAAAACATGATTACCGGTGCTGCCCAAATGGACGGCGCGATCTTGGTATGTTCTGCCGCTGACGGTCCTATGCCTCAAACTCGCGAACACATCCTGTTGGCTCGCCAAGTAGGTGTACCTTACATCATCGTATTCATGAACAAATGCGACATGGTTGACGATACCGAGCTGTTGGAACTGGTTGAAATGGAAATCCGTGACTTGTTGTCAAGCTACGACTTCCCTGGCGACGACTGCCCAATCGTACAAGGTTCTGCACTGGAAGGCTTTGGAAGGTGATGCTGCTTACGAAGAAAAAATCTTCGAATTGGCTGCTGCCTTGGACAGCTACATCCCAACACCTGAGCGTGCTGTGGACAAACCTTTCTTGTTGCCTATCGAAGACGTATTCTCTATCTCCGGCCGTGGTACAGTAGTAACCGGTCGTGTAGAGCGCGGTATCATCCACGTTGGTGACGAGATCGAAATCGTAGGTTTGAAAGAAACCCAAAAAACCACTTGCACCGGCGTTGAAATGTTCCGCAAACTGCTGGACGAAGGTCAAGCGGGTGACAACGTAGGCGTATTGCTGCGTGGTACTAAACGTGAAGACGTAGAGCGTGGTCAAGTATTGGCTAAACCAGGTACTATCACTCCTCACACCAAGTTCAAAGCAGAAGTATACGTACTGAGCAAAGAAGAGGGTGGTCGTCACACTCCATTCTTCGCTAACTACCGTCCACAATTCTACTTCCGTACTACTGACGTAACTGGTGCAGTTACTTTGGAAGAAGGCGTAGAAATGGTAATGCCAGGTGAGAACGTAACCATTACTGTAGAACTGATTGCGCCAATCGCTATGGAAGAAGGTCTGCGCTTTGCGATTCGCGAAGGTGGTCGTACCGTAGGTGCGGGTGTGGTTTCTTCTGTAATCGCTTAA
>NZ_KV792694.1:0-2662 GCF_001808255.1 Neisseria sp. HMSC15G01 | reverse complement strand
CTGCCATCCTGCACCTGCGTGCTGCGGCTGCGGCGGCGGGCACAATCAGAGCCGAACCGAAACCGAGCAGCAGGCTGAAAGCCAGCGTGCCCAAATGCAAACGACAGCCTGAATGGGGTTTCGGGCTGCCTTTAATCTGCATTATGGAATCATGATTAGCCATACGGGTTTTCTGTTTTTTGCTTTTCTTCTTTAAACCATTGTTCAAAAATATTACCCGGTGTTAAATCATCTCTATGCGAGAAAAATTTTTCATATGAATAATTAGCGGATGCTTTCTGATTTACATTGTCATATATGAGTTTCAACTGAGTTGGAATTTCCTGATGATTCTCGGCAAAGACAGAGCATAGTTCCGAATAATCTTCCATTCCAAGATTAAGAAACTGCCATTGAATCTCTTTTGTATTAAAAGACTCCTTTCTCATAATTTTATTACCCACTTTAAAAAAAGCATCAAAAGACAATACGTTTCTTTCCCTTGCACCATATATATAGACAGCGGTAACCCCCTCTCCTGAAAATTCAAGTGCCAAGCTAAGCATACGTTCTTGTATTTCTGATATCTTATCTTCAAATTTCATTTTTACTTTCCTGTGTTGTAAATCTTTTCAACTTTTTTAATGCCATCAATTTCATATTGAATAACAAAATGATCTGGCCTTAAACTATTTCCCTTGTATTGTATATCAACATTTACCGTTACGCGTTTCTTTTCCATTAATGCATTTGCCCATTCATTTTCTAGAATTTTATAATTGCTTAAATTAACTCCGCTAAGCTGGGATACCAGATTATCCAACTTTGGAGACCCGCCAAATCTATCTCCCGCCAAATGACCAGCATGATCACCACTGAGTTTTCCCGGAGTATTAGGGTTATGATGAAGCCTGTCGGAACGTTTGGTTAACTGAAGCTCTTGTGCTTCCCATGTTTTTAACCGCCCAAGATGATCAGTTTGGTATATATATTCAAACTCTCCGGCTTGATATGTTACATTTGGTTTTAGTTTTCCTTTCTGATCAAAATGCGATCCGTCTTTGATAATTGTATCAGACGAAATAGTTTGGGTGCTATTCTGAAGTTTCGAGTTATTCGTGTTCAAGCGGTTATTGCGGGCGGGAGGCTGTTTGTTGTGCACATTTTCTTCCAGACGCCCGATTCCGCCCTGCTTGCCAAAGGTCTGATCATATACCGCATTCCCTTGTCCGACTTTCTCCGCAACATTGCCTACCGCTTTGTCAAACCTCTCTCCCGCCGTGCCGCCTTTGGGTGGCGAAGATTCGGGCTGCCCGCTTCCTTTGGCTGATGTGCTGCCTTTGCCGGTTGCGCCGGATTTGGTGCCGCCCTTGCCGTGCGCACGGCTTTCCATTGGAAGAGACGGGCTTTCAGGCTGCACTCTGTGCGGCAATCCGATACCCTCCGGTGTGGCCAGTCCGCATTGCGCACCATGGCAGAAATTGTCAAAGCCTTCCTTTATTTTTTGAAGCTCTTGCTTCCCGTTGTCTGCGACTTTTCGCGCAAACCCTCCCGCTTTCGCCAACCAAATTCCCGCCTACATAGCGAACCCCTTTACTGATGATTTCTCCACCGTGTTTTGCAGCTTTTCCGGGAACGATAAAACCGCCTACATTGGCTGTAGCCGTTTCCATGTCATCGACCGCATCACCCAAATTGCCATTGGCAACAGCATGTCCGAAATTGCTGCTATGCCGTTTGAACAGGCTCCATTCGTGCCGGATGGCTGTACCGGCAGAATCGATTACTTTATCCCGCTCCTCTTGGTTGGTAGCCAACTGTTCCAGCTTATTCCAGACCCGATCCGGATTTTGAATGACGTACTTCCCTCCGTTCCATAATCCTTCACCGAGACCGATAATGCCTTCTCCGGTATCAATCAAGATACGATCGGCAACGCGTATGTCAAATGGGGCACTGAAGACTTTCTCAACTGCCCGCTCAGTAAATGGTTTGTCCGGCTGTTGGCCATCAGCTACCTGCTGGGGGAGATTGCCGAGACGGGGCGATTTTCCTACTGAGAAAGCGCCACGAAGGGTGTACCAAAAATCGGACGGACGTAACAGGCTCTTACGCTGATTGGTGTGGTTAAATGAAATGCCGTCGAGATAATGGGTGATATCGGCAGCTTTTTGACGGTCACTCTCCAAATAGGCAATATCGGTCATATTTTCCCAAATGATAAAGTGCCGGCTGCTGTAACCTTCTTTGCCGATCCAATCGGGGAGAACGGTAACGACCGGTAAGTTTTTTGCATCGTCTCCTGCTTGGTTAGGTGAAATAGAATCGGTTTGTGTAACAGGCTCAAGTTGAGCCCATTTTCTTCTGGGTGGATACTGCCTGCTTGCATAAAGCGGCGCATATTCTTCACTGGTGACATATTGCAAGCCTTCACGTATTTCAACTTTTTTCGCGGCGCACGCAGGATCTTGGTCGCCTCCGCGTTGGCATTGCAGTATCAAATCATTGCGGTTTTTTGCGCTGCGCATACGGGCGTCTGCAAATGTTTCATCCAGACATTTTTTATCGCCTATCGCGCATTGTTCCAATCTTCTTTCAAACTCGATGGTTTCTTCTTTGCTCAGATAGTTATTCTCCACCGCATTCTGTCCGACCGTCCCGGCAACTTGCGCATCAAACAACG
>NZ_KV792693.1:33918-72299 GCF_001808255.1 Neisseria sp. HMSC15G01 | reverse complement strand
ATTGCAAGTTGGGTAGCCCAGGCCGTCTGAAACATGCTTTGTCGCAAAATACGGGCAAGCTGCTACAATACAGCCGCTATGTCGAAACAAAACAAACGGAGAAACGGCATGCCATGAGCAACACACGACAAACACCGGAAATCCCCGCCGCACCGCTGCAAGAATCCCGCGCGTGGTTTGACGCGCACACCGCCGGTTTGCCCGAACCTGCGCAAAAGCTGCTTCAGACGGCCTTGTCGCTGGCCGAGACGCATTATCCTGCCGATGCGGCCACGCCTGCGGGCGAGCCGCTTTTGGCGCACCTTTTGGGTGCGGCGCGTATGGTGAACGAATTGGATTTGCTGCCCGATGCGGTGGCCGCCACGCTTTTGGCCGACATCGTGCGTTTTGTGCCCGACTGGCGTGAGCTGCTCACGGAACGCTGCAACAGTACTGTCGCCGAGCTGGTCAAAGGTGTGGACGAAGTGCAGAAGCTTACACACTTTGCCCGTGTGGACAGCCTCGCCACGCCTGAAGAGCGCGCCCAACAGGCGGAAACCATGCGTATTATATTTCAGACGGCCTTTGATATTTCCCAATCAAAAGGCCGTCTGAAAAATTATTCTTGCCAGCCGCCCAAATAAGAAACCAGTTCTTCCAACATGGTGCTGATGGCTTCGGTCATCAGGATTTGTGAGGCAAAGGCGAGGCTGGCTGCATCGTCGCCGTTGCTTTCGGCTTCTTCTTGCAAAACGTCCAGATACTGGATGCGTTTGAGTGTAAAGTCTTGAGTAAGGATGAACGCGATTTGTTCGCGCCATACCAAACCCAGCTGGGTAACGGTTTTGCCATTTTTGACGTGTTGTACCACTTCATCGGCGGTCAGGTCTTGTTTGGAAACTTTGACGACCGGAACAACATCGCCTACGCCTTTGAGTTCGCAATCGCTGTCCAATTCAAAACCGCCTTCGCAATGGCCTTGCAGCAGCCAGCTGGTCATCAGGGAGGAGGGCGATTGTTTGGTGTTGGGCAGGGCGGCTTCCAAACCACCCAACGCTTCGCGCAGTTTGGTCAGGATATTTTCCGCTTTGGCAGAGGCGGCATTGTTGACCAAAAGATACCCGTGGCGCGTGTCGAAAATCGCCTGTGTGCGGCTGCTGCGCGTAAAGGCACGGGGCAGCAGGTCGTCAGTAATCTGTTCTTTCAGTTCTTGTTTTTCCTTACGGCCTACATTACGCGCTTCGTTGTTTTGGATTTCCAAAACCTTTTCATCCAAAATATCGCGGATGACGCCGGCAGGCAGGACTTTTTCTTCTTTTTTCAGGGCAACGCGCCAAGTGTAATCGGCAGGGAAAACTAGCTCTGGCGAAAAGGAAACCGGCGTGGAAAAGCCTTCGCTAAACCAGTCCAAACCCTGACAATGGGCAAATTCGGATTGCGCCAATTTGTCGGCAAGGACTTCCAATTCGGGCAACTTGTCTTTGTTGAGCGGATAAAAACTGATTTGCTTAAACCACATGGCGAGTTTTCCTTTTTATTAAAACCGGCATTATACAGGGAAAATAACATACGGAAATCGGCAGCCTCTTTAAAAATGCAGTAAAGGCGTTGACAGAAGAAAAGGGTTTCTGTATAGTTCGCGCTTCGGTTACGCGCCCATCGTCTAGAGGCCTAGGACACTGCCCTTTCACGGCGGCAACCGGGGTTCGAATCCCCGTGGGCGTGCCAGAATTCTTAAAAAACGCTCCTGCTTTTGCAGGGGCGTTTTTTGTTTTCAGACGGCCTGTCGCTGTGAAAATATCTTTAAATTGGTTTACAATAATGCCATTCTGAATCTTAACGAGAGAAAACAATGTTAGACATCCAATTGCTCCGCAGCAATACCGCCGCAGTTGCCGAACGTTTGGCCGCCCGCGGTTACGAGTTTGATATCGCGCGTTTCAACGCTTTGGAAGAGCAACGCAAAGCCGTTCAAGTGAAAACAGAAGAGTTGCAGGCTTCGCGCAACAGTATTTCCAAACAAATCGGTGCGTTGAAAGGTCAAGGCAAACACGAGGAGGCTCAAGCTGCGATGGATCAGGTTGCCCAAATCAAAGTTGATTTGGAGCAGGCAGCCGCTGATTTGGATGCCGTTCAGAAAGAATTGGATGCTTGGCTGCTGAGCATTCCGAACCTGCCGCACGAAAGTGTGCCTGTCGGTAAAGACGAAACTGAAAACGTTGAGGTCCGCAAAGTTGGCACGCCGCGAGAATTTGACTTTGAAATCAAAGACCATGTTGATTTGGGCGAGCCTTTGGGTTTGGATTTTGAAGGCGGTGCGAAACTTTCCGGCGCGCGCTTTACCGTGATGAAAGGCCAAATCGCCCGTCTGCATCGCGCTTTGGCTCAGTTCATGCTGGACACGCACACGCTGAAACACGGCTATACCGAGCATTACACGCCTTATATCGTGGATGACACCACTTTGCAGGGCACGGGCCAACTGCCTAAATTTGCAGAAGATTTGTTCCATGTTACCCGCGGCGGTGACGAGAGCAAGAAAACGCAATATCTGATTCCGACCGCCGAAGTAACGCTGACCAATACCGTTGCCGACAGCATCGTGGCCGGCAGCGATTTGCCGTTGAAATTGACTGCGCATTCCCCATGTTTTCGTTCCGAAGCGGGCGCATACGGCAAAGACGTGCGCGGTTTGATTCGCCAACACCAATTCGACAAAGTGGAAATGGTGCAAATCGTTCATCCGGAAAAATCATACGAAGCGCTGGAAGAAATGGTCGGTCATGCTGAAAATATTTTGAAAGCGTTGGAACTGCCATACCGCGTGATCACTTTGTGTACCGGCGACATGGGCTTCGGCGCAACCAAAACCTACGACTTGGAAGTTTGGGTTCCTGCGCAAAATACCTACCGTGAAATTTCCAGCTGCTCCAATTGCGAAGATTTTCAAGCTCGCCGCATGAAAGCGCGTTTCAAAGATGAAAACGGTAAAAACCGTTTGGTGCATACTTTGAACGGCTCAGGCTTGGCAGTCGGCCGTACTTTGGTGGCGGTTTTGGAAAACCATCAAAATGCCGACGGCAGCATTAATGTTCCTGCTGCGTTGCAACCGTATATGGGTGGCGTGACCAAATTGGAAGTAAAATAATCGCTGTTTAAAAGAAAAAGGCCGTCTGAAACTTGGGTTCAGACGGCCTTTTCTATGATTGAGTAATTATTTGTTGTGTTGACGGAAATATTCCCATTCTTCGACAACGGTACCGTCAGGCAAGTGGCACACGCCGTATTCGTTGCCGTCTTTGTCTCTTTTGATTTCGGATTTGCCGCCTTGTTTGACGCAGAATTTGGAAGCCGGATTGGCCACGCCGACGTTAGGAGATTCTTGTTTTTCAGAAGCGGAGCAGGCGGCCAAAGCGGTTGCGGCAGCGAGGCTGAGGATGATGGGCTTGATCATGGTGTGTCTTTCATTTGAAAGATAAAAACAAGCGGATTATAGGGGGTGCTTGCGTTTAATTGAGTTAACCAGATTAAAGGCCGTCTGAAAAGTTTTCAGACGGCCTTTAGTTTAGGAAGTCAAACCAGATTATTTGGCTGCTTCGGCTTTTTCGCCTTCTTTAGCAAAGTATTTGGCGTAAATTTTGTCGTATTCGCCACTTTCGCGTACTTTTTTCAGTGCATCGTTCAACATTTTGATGGTTGCTTCGTCGCCTTTGCGTGCAGCGATACCGTAGTTTTCGATGGTGAAGTCAGGCAGGGAGATGAAATCCAAGCCTTTGGTCGGGTTGTTTTTTACATAGTTGGCAATAACCGCGCTGTCGCTGACTACGGAATCTAGACCGCCGTTTTCCAATTCTTTAATAATTAGAGGAACGCTTTCAAAGCGGGCGATTTTCGGATTGTCGTTGCCCAAGAGTTTGGAAACAGAGAAGTCGCCGGTGTAGCCGGTTACCACGCCGACTTTGGCCATGTTTTTCAGGTCTTCGGAAGAAGCTACTTTTTTGCCTTTTGGAACGAGGACAACTTGGGTGATTTCAAAGTATGGATCGCTGAAGAGCATGCTTTGTTTGCGGTCGTCAGTGATGGTTACGCCGGACATAACGATGTCCACGTCGCCGTTGTTCAAAGAAGGGAAGAGGCTTTCCCATGGCTGGTGTTTGAATTCGACTTTGAAGTTGCCGGCTTTAGCCATGGCGTCCATCAAGTCAACGTCAAAACCTTCTACTTTGCCGGCAGAATCCAAAGATTCAAATGGGGCAAACTCGGCGTTAGAGCCGACACGGTACACTTTATCGGCAGGAGCAGAGGCATTGTTGCTTTGACCGCCGCAGGCAGTCAGGGCAAGGGCGGAGCAAGCGAGGGCAGTGGCCAGCCATTTTTTCATGTTCATGATATGTGCTTTCTTAATAAAATGTTAACGGATAAAATCTTAGTTTAGCATAATTTTGTGAACAAACTAGCCGAAATCAGTGGTCTTTTTCTCGGAAAAATGCGTAGGTTACGTCATGGAAGAGGTCGGTGTGCGGACTGTCTTCATAGCTCAATTCCGCCAACGCGTCTTCAAAGGCAAGCTGGATGGATTCTACGGCATCGTTGGCCATGTCGGAGGGCAGGGAGCGGATGAGGCCTTTGAGTGCGGTGGCGAGGACGTGGTTTTGCATACGCAAAGCGTCGTTGGCCTCTTCCAGATATTCGAGGCGTTGTTCGATGCTGCTCATGATGTATCCTTGAGTTAAATAAAATAGTGATTATATAGCGAATTAATATTAAAATGTGACGCTTGCGCCGGCTTGCCGGATATGTCCAACCATTGGCCGTATTTCAAGTAATTTTAGGTTTGAAATACGGTTCACAATAAAAATGAAAAAACGAGATTATGGAAAACAACCGTCTTGACCCCACAGCCCTCGAGGAAGAAGACCTGAATTGGGAAAAACGCCTGGAAAGATTGCGTCAGGCACGACAATTCAATACTGAGCCGACTCATGCGCCATTGGTCAAAAAATCGGACGACGCTGTCGATGTTGCGCCCAAAACCGCGCCTAAAAAAGAATATAAACTGGATGCTGACAATCGTGAAAAAGTATTGGAAGAGTATTTGTACCGCTGGCAGTTGGAACACAATACTGCCCTTGCCGACGAGGGCGAGGCAGTGGAAACCGATGCAATGGTGGTTTTGCAGGATAACTGGTTGAGCGCGCAATCGGCATTGCAGGCTGCGGCTTCAGAGCGTCATATCGAATCAACGCGCACCGTCAGACTGAATCCGAAATCAGGTGCCGTAGATTTTGATGCGCCTGAAGTGGAAGAAACTGAAAAACCGGAAAATGATGATGCGGAAGTGGCTGAAGAGGCGGTTTCAGACGGCCTTGAAAAAGAACCGGCCATTAATGTCCATATCAATGTATTGAACCCGCAAGCGATTGGCCGTCGGGAGGTATTCTGCGTTTCTGAAAAAGATTTGACCGAGCGTCTGATTAAGCGTTTACGCCCCCATGTGGCCGATGCGGTCAATGGCATGATTCGGATTGCCGTGCAAAAACAAATGGCCTTGTTCACTTACCAGTTGCAGCAAATGCTGAACGAGCAGGCTCCGGGCTTGGTGGAAGATGTGTTGGAACACAACGTCAAACGTATTTTGGACGATATGAAGACCGAAATGAAATACCGCCGTTGAGTATCTGGGCTGTCTGAAAAGCTTCAGACGGCCTTCGGCGTAAATTTCCCTTAAAATTTTACGAAGCGTGTATAATAGCGGCTCACGTTTTCGTGATAAATATCCTTTCTAAATAGTTGATATGCCCGATGCAGAATCGGGCATTTTTTTTGAGATTGTTATGAATAAAAATAAAATCATTGTATTGCTGATTGCTTTGGTTGCCGTATTTGCCTATAACAAAATGCAAAACAAGCAGCCGGTACAATCGCAGAATCACCAGAAAATAGAAGCCGTTCAGAAACAAAATAATGCGGGCAAAAAGAATGCCGATACGGCTCAGCAGCAAATCGGTTCGGACAAGGAATCAGCCGAAGCGGTTTTGAAACAGGCGTTTGAAAACGAACAAAGCGATATTCAGGTTGAGGGCGAGGGCACGGTATGGAAAACCCTGCCGGATGACAACAAAGGCACGCGCCACCAACGCTTTATCTTGAAGCTCTCCAGCGGCCAGACGCTTTTGGTGGCACACAATATCGACCTTGCCGATAAGATTAAGGGTTTGAAAAAAGGCGATAAAGTAGCGTTTTACGGCGAATACGAATGGTCGGAGCAGGGCGGTGTTATCCATTGGACGCATCATGACCCGGCAGGCCGTCATGAAGACGGTTGGCTGAAGCACGGCGGACAGGTTTATCAATAACCGTTCAGACGGCCTCCTGCTTGAAAGATGACAGGAATAAGCGCAAAATGTTAACAAGTTAAACAGACGGAAAATATTGTTCCGTCCATTGGAATACACAGTAGATTGGAGAATAAATGAACAAAAAACTTCATCCGCAAACGCTGGCCATCCGGGGCGGCAAAGAGCAGACCGAATATCGTGAACACAATCAGGCGCTGTTTTTGACCAGCAGCTTCATGTGGGAAAGCGCACAACATGCGGCAGATTTGTTTTCCAAAAAAATTAAAGGCTTTACCTATACCCGTACAGCCAATCCGACTACTGCCGCTTTTGAAAAACGCATTGCTGCATTGGAAGGCGCAGAGCGCGCGGTAGCCACTTCGACCGGTATGTCCGCGATTCAGGCAGCGTTTTTTACCTTCTTGCAAGCTGGTGATCATGTTATTTCCAGCCGCAGTCTGTTTGGTACGACTGTTGGTTTTATCAATAATATCGTAACTAAGTTCGGCATCGAGGTCAGTCATGTGTCGCCAACCGATTTGAACGAGTGGAAAGCCGCGGTTAAAGACAATACCAAATTGCTGTTTTTGGAAACGCCGTCCAACCCTTTGGGCGAAGTTGCCGATTTGGAAGCTTTGGCCGAACTGGCACACAGCATCGGTGCGCTTTTGGTAGTGGACAACAGCCTCTTGTCGCCAGTCGGCTCGCAGCCTTTGAAACACGGTGCGGATATTTCTGTTTCTTCCGCAACCAAAGCGATTGATGGTCACGGCCGCGTGATGGGCGGCGTGTTGGCCGGTTCGGAAGAATTGATGACGCAAGTTGCCATGTATTGCAACTCTTGCGGTTTGGCGATGTCTCCGTTTAACGCATGGCAGCTGTTAAGCGGCGTGGAAACTCTGTCGCTGCGTATGGAAAAACAATACGACAATGCGCTGAAAATCGCGCAATGGTTGAAAGAGCAACCGCAAGTCCAAGCCGTGTACTACACCGGTTTGCCCGACCATCCGCAAGCCGAACTGATCCGCAAACAGCAAAATGGCGGCGGTATCGTCGTGGGTTTTGAAGTTGCAGACCAAGAAGAAGCATGGAAAATCGTGGACGGCGTAGAACTCTTTTCCCGTACTGCCAACCTCGGCGATGTGCGCTCGACCATCACCCATCCGTGGACAACCACGCACGGCCGGATGCAGCCTGAAGAAAAACTCGCCGCCAATATCCGCCCGGGCTTGATACGCCTCTCTGTTGGTTTGGAACACATCGACGATTTGATTGATGATTTGCAACAAGCATTGAACAAATAATCTAAAAACAAATTGCAGACGGCCTTAAATTTTAATAGGCCGTCTGAAAGCAATTAAACACACATCTTAAGAATAAAAGGAAAAAATAATGTCTGAAGCAGAATTCGCCTCGTGGGCAATGAAAATCCTCCTCACCGGCCTGATTATCTTTTTGGGCTTTATCGTTTGGAACTTGGGTAAAGAATCCAAAGCCGGCAAATTCGGCATTGCCATGCTCTTCTTGGTTTTGGGCTTGGGTGTGTTTGGATTCGTATTTAAAGAGTTGCTGATTAGCTTTTTGGTATTGCCAAAGTAAGCAGAAAGTTTATAGATAGAACAAGGCCTTCTGAAAAAATGTTCAGACGGCCTTTTGATTTGAAATTTAAATTACGCCCAATTCTTGCAAGCCGCGCAAGACGCCATCTTCATCAACACTTGGGCAGACGAATTGTGTGGCCGCTTTGGCTGCTTCTTCGCCATTGCCCATGGCAACGCCAAAGCCGACGGTTGACAGCATTTCCAAGTCGTTGAAGCTATCACCGAATGCCATCACTTTGCTCATATCAATGCCCAGTTTTTCCACTGCGTGGGTGATGCCCCGTGCTTTTGAACCTTCTTTGCGCAGCAGGTCCACGGCATATTCATGCCAGCGGACGGATTTGAAGCCGTGTTGCTGGGTTAGCGGTTGCAGGATTTTTTCTTCTTCTTTATCCACAAATACCAACATTTGATAAACAGGCTGTTTTCGGAAATATTCTTTATCCATCAGGAAGTTGGGCAGGATATGCGATAAGCCTTCGGCAACGCGCGGCGAATGGGAGGAAACGGCAATTTCTTGGTTGTTGACGAATGCGTAGTCTATTTTATGTTGTTCAAGCAGGTTGATGGCTGTTTCGATGTCGGCAATGTCCAAGGGGTAGCTTTGCAGGGGTTCGCCGTGAAAGGAAATATATTGGCCGTTGATGGTAACGAGCATGTCGATACCGCATTCTTGAATCAAGGCTTTGACTTTGGCGGGAATGGCGGCTTCCGGACGGCCGGTGGCAATGGCAGTCAAAATGCCTTTGGCTTTCAATTCGTGCATGGCTTTGGGAACTGAGGGACGCAGGGTATCCGTGTATTTGCGGTAGAGGGTGTCGTCGATGTCAAAGAAGATGATTTCAGGGTTGTTCATGGTTTACTCGTTGGGCTGGGTATACACAGCTTTCATTGAAAATTGTGTGAACAGCTTGTGTATAAATTGGTTTAGTATTTGATTGCTATTATAAAAATAAGTTCTGATTAAATTTTAGGCAGATTTTTATTTTGGGAATAAAGCGGAAAGTTATTCACAATAGGCCGTCTGAAAATTTGGTTTTTAGACGGCCTTGTTTTAAGCAATCAAACGGATATTTTCTTTGTCTTGCCTGAATTTGTTTTTAATCACGAGAGGCAGGCTGCTGTCGAAATACCAGCTGCCGTCAGGCAATGCCAACGCACCGCCGGCGCAGAGCAGGGTAATGCTGTTTCCGGTCAGGGGGTCGGTTTCGGTAATTTCAATTTCGTGCGCTTTGCCCCAATCGGTTACGGGGAGTAGGGCGGCAAGCTCGGTAATGCGTTGGTTTTGATGTTTGATGCCGTTTGGCTGGCGGCAGTTGCCATTGCATTTTCCGACGGCCTCAACTGGGCAGGGTTCTCCCTTTGCGTAGCTGGTCGGCAAAATGTTGAGCGAATCTGGGCAGAGCCTGTGTTCTTGCGACCATTGTGTCAAGGCGCGTTTGGCTGCTTTTTTGTGGGCAAACAAACCGTATGGACGCCAGTTTCTGGTGCCGCTGTTTAACAAGACAATGCGTGCTTGAAGGCTGCCGTGTTCGTCCGCGATAAAGCGGACGGTAGAAAACGATGTGGACTTTTCAGACGGCATCAGTTGGTATTCCTGCATGGTCTGTGCTTTGAGCCATAATGTATGAAGCTGTCCGACTGCCGGAATAAAACGGATGGAGGCCGCAGCTTTGATGTGCGGTGGCAGTTTTTTGCTGTGCAGCAGGGTAGCGGTTTCACTGTATGCGCGTTCGTGTGCTTCAATGGATTGGGCTTTGCCGAAATGGTCAAACCAAACCAATACACCGTAACTGTCGGGCAGGGCATAGAGCTGTTGGGCAAGCGAATCAGGCAGCCAAGTGGGCAACATTTTCGGATTCATCAATACACGGACGTGTTCGTCCCATTGTTGATGATTTTTTTCTGCTAGACTTAATTCGAGATAATCACACAATGCGGCAACATCGGTCATGGCACGGTGGCGGTTGGCCGTCCGAATGCCGGTGCGTTCGATAATGCTGTCGAGACTGTGTTTGTAAAATTCAGGATACAGGCGACGAGACAGTTGAACCGTACAGAGCGAGGGTGCGGCAAAGTCAGTATGGATACGGGCAAACTCGTGGCGCAGGAAGGTGTAGTCAAAGCGGCTGTTGTGTGCAACAACCACTGCACCTTGCAACAGCGGCAACATATCGGCTGCAATATCGGCAAAGACAGGCGCGTTTTTCACCGTTTCATCATGAATTCCGGTCAGCCTGGCAACAAATTCGGGAATGCTGCGGCAAGGATTGACCAATTGCTCGTAATGTGTGGCGCGTCCTTGCTCAAAACGAACAAGGGCGACTTCCGTTATCCTGTCTTGATAGAAATTTCCACCGGTCGTCTCCAAATCCACCACAACCACAGGCCGTCCCAAACGGGAAAATGCTTCGGATAAGAGCGGCCAGCGTGCGAAATCTGACATTTTATTCTCTGTAAATTCAATAGCAAATGCGCATTTTACACGCTGTCTGCAAGTTTTCCAATTAAAACGCTTGACAGTAAACAGCCCTCTCTTTATAATTCAAATCTTTGTTGATGCACCCGTAGCTCAGTTGGATAGAGTATCTGGCTACGAACCAGAGGGTCGGGCGTTCGAATCGCTCCGGGTGCGCCACAAGATTTATCCGCGCCCATCGTCTAGCGGTTAGGACATCGCCCTTTCACGGCGGTAACCGGGGTTCGATTCCCCGTGGGCGTGCCAGTTTATTAAAAAGCGCAATCTGTTTCGGATTGCGCTTTTTTGCGTCTATCGGTTTTGAAATGATTTGAACCTCTCTTTTTATCTACTAACGCTGGTTGGCATTTGTCATAATATACTAAAAGCATTTATTATTGCATATCTAATAATCATAATTTAAGGGAAAACGTTCATGGCGTGGCAGTTTGTGTTGCCTGCCTGGGTGGTTGGTGTAGTGCTTTCGTTTGCGCTGCCATTTGTGCCGCTATGGTGGGCTTGGTTGTCTGTAATCATTGGCGCGCTTGCGTTGTGTCGAAGATTTGCTGTGGCTTGGTTGGTGCTGGCCGTCTGTATGGGCATGGCGTTTGGTGTGTGGCGGACCGGGCTGGTGTTGGCTGGTCAATGGCCTGCAGGGGAAGTGGCTGCTCAAGTTTTGACGCTTGAAGTGGCGGATATGCCGCGTGATGATGGTCGGCGTGTGCAGTTTGCGGCAAGGGCTTGGGATGAGCGTGGGCAGGCTTTTGATTTGATGTTGTCGGATTATCAGCGGCGCAATTGGACGGTGGGCAGTCGGTGGTCTGTATCGGCACGGGTAAGGCCGGTGATCGGTGAGGTGAATGTGCGCGGTTTGAACCGTGAAACATGGGCTTTGGCCAATGGTATCGACGGCATGGGTACTTTGGGGCGCGACAGGAAACTCGTGCGGCAAGGCGGCGGTTTCGGTTTGGCTAATATGCGTGATGCGGTAAGCCGAAGTTGGCAGGGAACGGCGGACAAATATCCTGAGTTTTCAGACGGCATAGGGCTGATGCGTGCTTTGAGTATTGGCGAGCAATCGGCGTTGCGGCCGCCTTTGTGGCAGGCATTCCGGCCTTTGGGGCTGACGCACTTGGTCAGTATTTCAGGCTTGCATGTGACGATGGTGGCGGTATTGTTTGCCTGGCTGATCAAGCGAATTTTCCGTTATTTGCCGTGGATTCCGGCGAAACCGCGTGTGTGGATATTGGCTGGTGGTGTTGCTGGTGCTTTGTTTTATGCGCTTTTGGCAGGTTTTTCCGTACCGACGCAACGCAGTGTGTTGATGTTGGCTGCGTTTGCGTGGGCATGGTGGCGCGGAAGTGGCGGCTCGGGCTGGATGGCGTGGTGGCAGGCTTTGGCCGTTGTTTTGTTGTTGGACCCGTTGGCTGTATTGGGCGTGGGAACTTGGTTGTCTTTCGGTTTAGTTGCTGCTTTGATTTGGGCTTCATCAGGCCGTCTGAAAGAGTTGGGTTGGCGTTTGGCTGTACGGGGGCAATGGGCGGCAACGGTATTGTCGGTGGTATTGCTGGGCTATTTGTTTGCTTCGTTACCTTTGCTCAGTCCGTTGGTTAATGCCCTGGCTATTCCTTGGTTTTCTTGGGTGTTGACGCCGTTGGCTTTGCTGGGTTCGGTTTTTCCCTTTGAGCTTGTCCAGTCGGTAGCGGCATTTTTGGCGGAATATACTTTACGCGGTTTGGTATGGCTGGCTACGGTATCGCCTGAATTTGCCGTCGCAGCGGCGCCTGTGCCTTTGCTGGTGTTGGCGATGATGGCAGCTTTGCTGTTATTGCTACCTAAAGGAATGGGCTTAAAACCTTGGGCATGTCTGGTTTTATTGGGCTTTGTGTTTTACCATCCTGCCAAGCTGGAGGAGGGGGTAGCAAGAGTTATGGTGATGGATGCAGGACAAGGTTTGTCGGTGTTGATACAAACGCGTAACCGCAATCTTTTGTTTGATACGGGAACGGAGCAAGTGGCGCAAACAGGTATTGTGCCGAGTTTGAACGCTATGGGCGTGCGCCGTTTGGACAGCCTGATTTTGTCGCACCATGATATTGATCATGACGGCGGTTTTCAAAGTGTAGCGGCTGTCGGTGCTGATAAATTGCTTGCCGGACAACCTGAGTTTTATCCGAATGCAGAGTTTTGCCAAGAAGACAAATGGCAATGGGACGGCGTAGATTTCGAGTTACTCAGGCCGTCTGAAAATGCAGGCAAGGAAGATAATGACCAAAGCTGCGTATTGCGTGTCGTGGCAAACGGCAAAGCCTTGTTGATAACCGGCGATTTGGGCGTGAAGGGCGAGGCCGGTTTGATTGAGAAATACGGCAATGCGCTGTATAGCCAAGTGTTGGTATTGGGACATCACGGCAGCAGCACGGCTTCGTCAGGCAGCTTTCTGCATACGGTTTCGCCACAATATGCCGTGGCATCCAGCGGCTATGCCAATGCCTACAAACATCCGACCGTTGCCGTACAAAATCGTGTCCGCGCGCACGGTATTACTTTGTTGAGAACGGATTTGTCAGGCGCGTTGGTGTTTGCTTTGGGACAGGACGATATATTTCAAGGCCGTCTGAAAAAGGATAAGTTTTATTGGCAGAAGAAACCGTTTGAGTAAAAAGGCTAAAAGGCCGTCTGAAAGACTTTTCAGACGGCCTTAATATTTTTCATTGACGGGCATTATCCAAATTTTGTGTGAATCCAATTGTGGATAGTTTGGTTTGATATTTGATAATAAAGAATAAATTAATTGTGATGAAAAAATAGGCAGTTTAAAAATAGGGTAATAATTACAAAGTTATTAGTAATAATCGGTATGATGTTCTGTATATCAAGCAGAGCCTAAAGCAGCACAGAGTTTGCACGTTTCTACAATGAAGATGCTGCGCAGCTGACAGCCGCCAATATTATCGGCTGATTGTTATTTTAAAGTTTAAGGCCGTCTGAACCTGATATTTCATGTTCAGACGGCCTTAAACTTATATAATATCCGACTCATCTGTTTAAAAAGGCAATTTCCATGCACACCATACGCACCAAAATTTGCGGCATTACCCGACCTGAAGACGCGCTGACTGCGGCCGAATTGGGTGCGGATGCCATCGGGCTGGTGTTTTACGCCAAGAGTAAACGGGCAGTGAGTATTGAGCAGGCGCAGGCGGTTGTGAAAAATCTGCCGCCGTTTGTATCGGTGGTGGCCTTGTTTGTGAATGAAAACGAGCAAACCATCCGCGAGATTCTGCGTCAGGTGCCGATAGATATGATTCAGTTTCATGGCGATGAAGACGATGATTTTTGCCGTCGGTTTGACCGCCCGTATTTGAAGGCCGTGCGTGTACAGTCCGCAGCCGATTTTCAGACGGCCTGTGCCAAATTTCCGAATGCACGCGCCTTGTTGTTTGATGCTTATCATCCGACCGAATACGGCGGTACGGGACAAAGTTTCGATTGGACCATGTTGCACGGCAATATCGGCAAACCGTGGATACTTGCCGGCGGATTGACTGCGGAAAACGTTGCCGAAGCGGTAAAAATCAGTGGCGCGGCGGCGGTGGATGTGTCCGGCGGCGTGGAGATCTCCGGTGGGGTTAAGAGCAGGGAGAAAATGGCGGCGTTTATTCAGGCAGTAAAGGCCGTCTGAAAATTTGTTTGAATGAAAAACAACCGGAATACAGATATGCAAGAGTCAATCGTTGAGTCCCACCCCTTCGCAGCCTTGTTGCCTCCGCAGGCAACGGTCATGATGATGGGGACGTTTCCGCCTAAAGAAGAAAAACACGCGATGCAGTTTCATTATCCGAATTTTCAAAACGATATGTGGCGTGTGTATGGGCTGGTGTTTTTCGGCGATGCGGCGCATTTTCAAAAGCAGGGCGAAAAAGCGTTTGATGCCGATAAAATCAAAGCGTTTTTGAGTGAAAAGGGGATTGCATCCTGTCCGACCGTATTGAAGGCAATACGCGAACATGGCAATGCTTCGGATAAGTTTTTAAAAGTGATAGAAACTGTCGATTTGGCGGCAGTATTGGCGCAAATGCCCGAGTGCCGCCATCTTTGCACCACTGGCGGCAAGGCAACCGAAGTTTTGTTGGAGATTCAAGGCAGCGGCATGAAAATGCCGAAAACCGGCGAAACAGTGCCGTTCCCCTATGCAGGGCGTGAGTTGACCCTGACGCGTCTGCCTTCGACTTCGCGTGCCTATCCTTTGAGTTTGGCAAAAAAAGCAGCGGCGTATCGGGCTTTTTTTGAAATGGCTGGATTGACTGTTTTTCAGGAGTAGGGCGATGGATCGTTATGAAATCTCTTTAATGGTGTTTATGGCTTTGTGGTGGCTTTTTAATGTCGTCTCAGTGTGGCTGAAGGCCAAAAAATGGCACATCAGGGTATTGTTGGGCGGAACGCTTTTGTATGTGATACAAATATCTGCAGTCATTATGTCTGTTAACGGCCTTAATTGGATATTTTTGAACGTAAGTACTATAAATACCAATGAGTTGATTATTGCTTTGCTTGTGCTTAACTTTCTGGGTTGTTGGTTGCTGGCGCTGTGGCTGGGGATGTTGGCATTGAAACTATGCCTGAGAAACAAAAACGAAGAAAAATATATCGCGCCTCCGTTGGGTACGGCATTGATTGCAACATCGAGCTGTACGCTGTTGTTCCTATTTTGTCTGCTGATATTATTATTCAATTAGTTGCCGACAAGATGAATGGAAAACAGCTATAATTGCTGACAATTTTTACTTTCAGACGGCCTTTTACTGAATCAGGCCGTCTGAAACCATAAAACGAACAAGGAAAAATCCCATGAAAAATTATCACGCTCCCGACGAGAAAGGCTTTTTCGGCGAACACGGCGGCCTGTAGGTTTCCGAAACCCTGATTCCGGCATTGCAAGAATTGGCAGAAGCCTATAAAGCAGCGAAAGAAGATCCTTCATTTTGGGAAGAGTTCCGCCATGATTTGAAACACTATGTCGGCCGTCCCAGCCCTGTTTACCATGCCGCGCGCTTGTCCGAGCATTTGGGCGGCGCGCAAATCTGGCTGAAGCGTGAAGATTTGAACCACACTGGCGCGCACAAAGTGAACAACACCATCGGTCAGGCTCTGCTTGCCCGCCGCATGGGCAAAAAACGCGTGATTGCCGAAACCGGCGCGGGTCAGCACGGCGTGGCTTCTGCTACCGTCGCCGCACGCTTCGGCATGACTTGTGACGTGTACATGGGCGCGGACGATATCCAACGTCAAATGCCGAATGTGTTCCGCATGAAATTATTGGGTGCGAACGTGGTCAGCGTTGACAGCGGCAGCCGTACTTTGAAGGACGCGATGAACGAAGCCATGCGCGAATGGGTGGCGCGTGTGGACGATACGTTCTACATCATCGGCACCGCCGCCGGTCCCGCGCCGTATCCCGAAATGGTGCGCGACTTCCAATGCGTGATCGGCAATGAAGCCAAAGAGCAAATGTTGGAAGCCATCGGCCGCCAACCTGATGTTGCCGTTGCCTGCGTGGGTGGCGGCTCGAACGCCATCGGTTTGTTCCATCCCTATATCGAAGAAGAAAACGTACGTTTGGTCGGCGTAGAAGCCGGCGGTTTGGGTGTGGATACCCCTGACCACGCCGCACCGATTACCAGTAAAGCCCCTATCGGCGTATTGCACGGTTTCCGCAGCTATTTGATGCAGGACGAAAACGGTCAAGTCTTGGGTACGCACTCCGTTTCCGCAGGCTTGGACTACCCAGGCATCGGCCCGGAACACAGCCATTTAAACGATATCAACCGCGTGGAATACACCGTTGCCAAAGACGACGAAGCACTCGAAGCCTTTGACTTGCTCTGCCGTTTCGAGGGTATTATTCCTGCGCTGGAATCCAGTCACGCAGTCGCTTGGGCAGTCGCCAACGCGCCGAAAATGGGCAAAGACCAAGTGATTCTGGTCAACCTGTCCGGTCGCGGCGACAAAGACATTAATACTGTGGCGAAACTCAAAGGCATTGAGTTGTAAGCCTTATTGATTGAGCAGTAAAGGCCGTCTGAAAAAGCTGGATTTCAGTCTTTCAGACGGCCTTTGTTTCCGTAATGATTCAGCGTAGTATTTTATCCGCGCAAACTCTATCAAGTATCGGCGGCTAAGGAAATTTATCCTTCCAAACTGCGTGTGTACGCTTTCTAAACCGATTTATTCAAGTTATCCATCACCATGAAACATTTAGCAATCCATCTAAAACTATTGGGCATGGCGGCGTTTTGGGGCGCATCTTGGCCGATGGGGCGGATGCTGGGACAGGCGCTGCCGCCTTTAACGGGCGGTATGCTGCGCTTTTTGACGGCGGCAATCTTGCTTTTGGGCTGGCTGTTTGCACGGTATCGATTGCGTACTTTGGCGGTTTTGTCGCGCAAACAATGGCTTGGATTGGCACTGGCGGCGGCATTCGGCGTATTTGGTTTTACTGTGTTATCTATGCTGGGTTTGCAGCGGATTCCTGCTTCAAGGGCGACGGTGTTGGTTACGTTTAATCCTGTGTTGACGATGTTTTTTGCGGCTTTGCTGTTTGGCGAGAAGCTCAACGGCAAGATTGTGTCGGGCATGTTGTTGGCAGTGGCAGGCTCGATATGGGCGGTTACGCATGGCGAGATTGCGGCATTTTTATCGGGCGGCGGCATAGGGTGGGGCGAAGTTCTGGTGTTTTGCAGCCTTTGCTGCTTGGTTACTTATACGATGATAGGCAGGGCGGTGTTGCAGGGGATTGATGCGCTGACGGTTACCGTGGCCACCGCTTGGCTGGGTGCAATGATGTTGCTGCCGCCTGCGTTGGTTTCAGACGGACTGCCGTTTGGCATGCTTGCCGAAATGGACGGCAGGGGCTGGTTTGCTTTGATTGGCCTGTCTGTCGGCGCAACGGTCTTAAGCTATGCGTGGTATTTTGAAGGCGTGAAGACTTTGGGCGCAGGCAGCGCGGCGGCGTACATCACTTTGGTTCCGGTATTCGGCATTTTGTGTTCTGCTTGGTTTTTGGACGAGGCATTGCATGTTTCCTTGGTTGTCGGCTGTTTGGCGGCGGTGGGCGGATTGGCGTTGATGCAGTACGGAAGACGTGCCGTCTGAAAAGGTAAATATGTTATATAATAATGAAACTGATTAAACCATTGTTTTCAACATGTCCGAACATTCCTCCCTGCTCGATTTCGACCGCGCCCACCTGCTCCATCCCTATACATCTATGACCGATCCGTTGCCTGTTTATCCGGTGCGACGAGCGGAGGGTGTACACATCGAATTGGCGGACGGCACGCGGCTGATTGACGGGATGTCGTCTTGGTGGTGTGCGATACACGGTTACAATCATCCCGTTTTGAATCAGGCGGTTGAGGCGCAGATTAAGCAAATGTCGCATGTGATGTTCGGTGGTCTGACGCATGAGCCTGCGGTGGAACTGGGTAAATTATTGGTCGAGATTTTGCCACAGGGACTGGACCGTATTTTTTATGCGGACTCGGGTTCGGTTTCGGTAGAGGTCGCGCTGAAGATGGCAGTGCAATACCAGCAGGCGCGGGGGCTGAAGGCGAAGCAGAATATCGCGACGGTGCGGCGCGGGTATCACGGTGATACTTGGAACGCGATGTCCGTCTGCGATCCGGAAACAGGGATGCACCATATTTTCGGCAGCGCGTTGCCGCAGCGTTATTTTGTCGATAATCCGAAAAGCCGCTTCGACGATGAATGGGACGAGGCGGATTTGCAGCCTGTCCGCGCCTTGTTTGAAGCACATCATGCGGATATTGCCGCCTTTATTTTGGAACCGGTCGTGCAGGGCGCGGGCGGCATGTATTTTTATCATCCGCAGTATCTTCGCGGTTTGCGTGATTTGTGCGACGAATTTGATATCGTGTTGATTTTTGATGAAATCGCCACCGGCTTCGGGCGAACGGGCAAGATGTTTGCCTGCGAACACGCAAATGTCGTGCCGGATATTATGTGCATCGGCAAGGGCTTGAGCGGCGGCTATATGACGCTGGCGGCGGTAATCACTTCGCAAAAAGTCACCGAAACGATTTCGCGCGGCGAAGCGGGCGTGTTCATGCACGGGCCGACGTTTATGGCAAACCCGCTGGCGTGTGCCGTAGCCTGCGCTTCGGTCAAACTGCTTTTGTCCCAAGATTGGCAGGCAAATATCCGCCGCATCGAAAGCATCTTAAAAGGCCGTCTGAAAGCTGCGTGGGACATTCGCGGTGTGAAAGATGTTCGCGTTTTGGGTGCTATTGGGGTGATTGAGTTGGAAAAAGGCGTGGATATGGCGCGTTTTCAAGCGGATTGCGTGGCGCAGGGCATTTGGGTGCGCCCCTTCGGCAGGCTGGTATATCTGATGCCGCCTTACATCATTTCAGACGACCTCTTAACCGAACTTGCCGACAAAACCGTGCACATTTTGAAGGAACACAACAAATGAAAGGCGTTTACTTCGTCAGCGGCATTGATACGGACATTGGCAAAACCGTCGCCACCGGTGTGTTGGCAAAACAATTGTTGCAGCAGGGCAAAAGCGTGATCACGCAAAAGCCTGTGCAAACTGGTTGCCAAGACATCGCTGAAGACATTGCCGTCCACCGTAAAATCATGGGCATACCCATGCAGGAAGTCGACAAGCAAGGGCTGACCATGCCCGAAATCTTCGGCTATCCCGCCTCGCCCCATCTCGCCGCCCGTCTTGACGGCAGGGCTTTGGATTTGGACAAAATCCGTACCTCCACTCAAGAGTTGGCGACGCCATACGAAATCGTCTTGGTCGAAGGCGCGGGCGGATTGATGGTTCCGCTGACGGAAAATCTGTTGACCATTGATTATATCCGTCAGCAAGGCTATCCCGTCATCCTCGTTACCAGTGGACGGCTCGGTAGCATCAACCACACCCTGCTCAGCTTTTCCGCGCTCAAACAATACGGTATCAGCTTGTATAGCCTGATTTTCAACCATATTCACGACAGCAAAGATGAAACCATTGCAGGCGATACCTTGGAATATCTTAAAGGCCGTCTGAAAGATGAGTTTCCCGAAGCCAAATGGCAGGAGTTGGCCAAAACAGAGGTGTCAGATGGAGCTTGATATACCGTGTGGCACGCTTTGTTCGTATGCCGAAGCTTCAAGTCTTTTGTCGTCTAAGGCCGGACATTTGCTGACCGTTTCTTCGCTAACCGCTGCTTTACGTGCTTCCGGTAAGGATTTTTCAGTCGAGCCCGTGTATTTGGGTTTGACGAATTGTGCGGAAAACGGAGACGAAATCTTTGTACGCGATGTTTTGCTCAAACTGGACGGCGAAACAGTGATACAAGCCAGAAGCGCGTGCCGACCGGACAGCAGTCTATGGACAGAATTATTAGATTGCGGAACGCAGCCTTTGGGCGAGCGCCTGTTTGACGGTACATTGCCGTTGAAACGTTCGGATTTTGAGTTTCTTCGTTTTGAAGATTCCGACTATCCATCTTTCAGACGGCCTGTTACCGCGCGCCGTTCGTATTTCGATTGGAACGGCGAAACATTGGAATTAACAGAATATTTCTTATTGAAATTAATAGATTTATACCGCTAAGGCTGTCTGAAAATAAAACCGTTTACCGATGTTTGTCATAATTCTGATATAATACAATAAATTAAATTGTTAAGATCTGTTTGATTTCAGACGGCAATAAATTATAATAAGAGCTAAGGCTCTAAAAAGCCTTTCCTTCCGAATCGACACATAAACAACGACACATTACATCAATGAACATAAGGCGCTTTTTTCTACAATTTCTACCGCGTTACGCTGTCGGACGGATGGTGATATACGCCAAACTGATGCGCGTCGACAAACCCATTGGCACACTGCTTTTGCTGTGGCCGACTTATTGGGCATTGTGGATTGCGTCTAAAGGCGTTCCTGACGCGGATATTTTTCTTGCCTTTAGCGCAGGCACATTTTTGATGCGCAGCGCAGGTTGCGTGGTAAATGACTTTGCCGACCGCAATTTTGACGGTGCAGTAGAGCGCACTAAAAACCGCCCGTTTGCCAAAGGTTTGGTTTCTAAAATCGAAGCGCTGCTTTTGACCGTCATGTTGTGTCTGATGGCAGCTTTATGCTTGGTGCAGCTCAACCGCTTTACTTGGCTGATGAGCCTTCCGGCCTTGTTCCTGGCCATCACATATCCCTTTACCAAACGCTTTTTCCCGTTGCCGCAGTTTTATTTAGGACTGGCATTTTCGTTCGGCATTCCCATGGCCTTTGCCGCCGTGCAAGGGCCGAGTGCCTTCCGAAGCGTGGCTGATGTTTACCGCCAATGCCTTATGGACGTTGGCTTACGACACGATTTATGCCATGGCGGACAAAGAAGACGATTTGAAAATTGGCATTAAAACTTCGGCAATCACATTTGGCCATCACGACATTACTGCCTCTATGCTTTGCCATTTTTGGTTTACGGTATTGATGGCGGTGTTGGGTATCAAAATCGGTGCAACTTGGCCGTATTGGTTGATATTGCCGATAACTGTTTATTGGCAGTATCAGCAATATGTTGTCATCCGTACGCGCAATCGCCAGTTGTGCTTCCAAACGTTTTTGGCCAATAACCGCATCGGTTTGGCGTGGTTTTGCGGATTGGTCTGCCATTATTTCTGGGTATTTTTGGTTTCCAAACTGTTTTAAAAAAAGAAGTTGGGGCCGTCTGAAAAGAAGGGGAAAAGGGGTATGCCGGGCATACCCCTTTTCATTTGAATCATAGTTTGGCTATTGATAGCATTTTTACTTTAAATTCAATATAAGCAAGCAGTTGGATTATTTTTAGCTCGTTAAAAAATATCAAGAACAACATGGAAAATGTTAGCAGGGCGAGTGTAAATTACGCCTTCAGGATTGAGATTTGCACCGACAATCGGTACAATCCTATTGTTTTGCGACATTTAAAAGAGATACACATGAGCCTGATTGGCGAAATTTTACCTTTGTCCCATATCGTTTTGGATTTGGAAGTCAGCAGCAAAAAGCGTCTGTTTGAAGAGGCCGCCCAGCTGCTGGAGAATGAAGCAGAATTACCGAATACCAACGTGTTCGACTGCCTGTTTGCCCGTGAAAAGCTTGGTTCGACCGGTTTGGGGCAGGGGGTGGCGATTCCTCACGGCCGTCACGCATGCGTGAAAAAAGCCACCGGTGCGTTTATCCGCACCAAAGAGCCGGTTGCCTTTGATGCGCCCGACGGCAAACCCGTTTCCTTGATTTTCATCCTGCTTGTGCCTGAAAACGCTACCGGCGAACATTTGGAAGTCTTGTCCAAACTGGCCGGCAGATTCTCTCAAAAAGCCATCCGTGAAGCATTAATGGCCGCAACTTCTGCCGAAGAAGTACGCACACTTCTGACCGAAGAGTAATTCATGCCCAGCATATCCGTCCGCCGCCTGTTTTCCGACAATCAGCACAAACTCGAACTTGCTTGGGCTGCCGGCAATTCTGGCGCGGACAACCGTATCGGTGTCGAAGCCGATAAACCCGTCTTGGCCTTGGTCGGCCACTTAAACTTTATCCATCCCAACCAAATTCAAGTTGTCGGCGTAGCTGAAGCCGAATATTTGCGCCGCTTGGAGTCGGGCGAGCTCAACTACGATTTCGGAGAGCTTTTCGACATCCCCATGTCTTTGGTCATTGTCGCCAACGGCTTGCCGGTATCGCCCAAATTGCGCGATTATTGCCATACCAACAGTATCCCCTTGCTGACTTCCAAACAGGAAAGCCCGCACCTGATGGACGTTTTGCGGATTTATCTGCAACGGACATTGGCAACTTCCACCATCAAGCACGGCGTATTTTTGGATGTATTTGAAGTGGGCGTACTCATTACCGGACAATCCGGCTTGGGTAAGAGCGAATTGGCATTGGAGCTGATTTCGCGCGGCCACAGCCTGATTGCCGATGATGCGGTCGAACTTTTCCGTACCGGCCCGGAAATGCTGGAAGGCCGTTGCCCGCCTATGCTGCGTGATTTCCTCGAAGTACGCGGTTTGGGCATACTTAATATCCGCCATATTTTTGGCGAAACCTCTATCCGTCCGAAAAAAATCCTCCAGCTGATTATCAATTTGGTTCCGGCCGACGACGGATATATGAAACAACTTGATCGATTGAGCATCCGTACCGAAACAGAATCTATCCTCAACGTCAGCGTCCGTTCCGTTACCCTGCCTGTTGCAATCGGTCGAAACTTAGCAGTATTGGTTGAAGCTGCAGTACGCAATTACATCCTTCAATTGCGTGGTAAAGACAGCACCAAAGAATTTCTCGAACGTCACCAAACACAACTCAAAGAAAACGAACAAAATCATGAAAATCGTCCTGATTAGCGGCTTATCCGGCTCGGGAAAGTCCGTAGCTCTTAAGCAGCTCGAAGATTTGGGCTATTACTGTGTCGATAATCTTCCCTTGGAAATGCTTCCATCATTGGTTTCACTCCATATCGAACGGGCCGATGAAACCAAACTCGGTGTCAGCGTTGATATCCGTTCCCGTATTAATATCCAAGAAGCGCAAGAGCAAATCCAATATTTGCGTGACGAAGGACATCAGGTTGAAGTCCTGTTTGTTGAAGCAGAAGAGGGTGTTTTGGTTCGCCGCTTCTCAGAAACCCGACGTGGACACCCTTTGTCTGGTCAAAACCTGACTTTGTTGGAAAGCCTGCAAAAAGAACGCGAGTGGCTCTTTCCGCTTAGAGACATCGCATATTGCATCGATACGTCCAAAATGAATGCTCAGCAGCTGCGTTATGCTGTGCAACAATGGCTCAATATTGAACGTGTCGGTTTGCTGGTCATTCTTGAATCCTTTGGTTTCAAATATGGCGCTCCCAATAATGCCGACTTTATGTTTGATATGCGCAGCCTGCCCAATCCGTATTACGATCCGGAATTACGCCCCTTTACTGGCATGGACAAACCTATTCAAGATTATTTGGGCCAGCAGCCGTTGGTTCAAGAAATGGTTGATGACATCGACCATTTTATTAGCCGCTGGTTGCCGCGCCTGCAACAAGAGAGCCGCAGTTATGTGACGATTGCCATCGGTTGTACCGGCGGTCAGCACCGCTCCGTTTATGTTGTGGAAAAACTGGCCGAGCGCCTCAAAGGCCGTTATGAACTCCTTGTCCGCCACCGTCAGGCTCAAAGCTTGGCAGGACGCTAACTTGCCGTTTCAGACGGCCTCAAAGGAAGAAACCATGAAAAAAATCAGTCTGACCGCATTATCCTTGCTTATCTTGACCGCCTGCGCGACAGAGCCTGTCACTGCTTACCGTTGGCATCGTACCGGCGCGAGCGAAGCTGAAGTTTCCCGCCAAATCAATACTTGCAAATCGCAAGTCCAAAATAGAAATACATACAAGACGTTCGAGCAATGTATGGATGAAGCAGGTTATTACAGCTATGAACATGGCAATCTCTAAATCCGGATTGACCGATTATCCAAATACCGAGGCCGTCTGAAAAAAAATGATTGTTCAGACGGCCTCAGATACGAATAGAAAGAACAAAAAGACATGGCTATCCAATGGTTTCCCGGCCACATGAACAAGGCAAAAAAAGCCATTGCCGAACGCATTAAAAGCGTTGATATGGTGATTGAGATGTTAGACGCGCGTATGCCTGCTTCCAGCGAAAACCCTTTGCTTGCCCAGTTGTCCAAAGGCAAGCCAAAACTCAAAATCTTAAACAAGCAAGATCTTGCCGATCCCGAGCGTACCAAAGTTTGGCTCGAACACTACAACAGCCGCCAAGATACCCGCGCCATTGCGCTTGATTCTTCCGAAACCGGCGCTCATGGCAAAATTACCCAAGCCTGCCGCGCCATGATTCCGCATCGCCAAGGTATCGAGAAGCCGCTACGTGTCCTGATTTGCGGCATTCCCAACGTCGGCAAATCCACCTTGATTAACGGCATGATCGGCAAAAAATCTGCCAAAACCGGTAACGAACCCGGTATTACCAAAGCCGAACAACGCCTTTTCCTTGCAGACGATTTCTGGCTTTACGATACCCCCGGTATGTTGTGGCCGAAAATTATCGTCGAAGAAGGCGGCTACAACCTTGCGGCCGGCGGTGCAGTCGGACGCAACGCACTGGACGAAGAAGAAGTAGCGCTTGAGCTTTTGGATTACCTCCGCCGCCATTATCTGGCCCTGTTGCAAGAGCGCTATCAAGCCGACAAAGATCCAAGCAGCCATTGGGACGATACTTCTTGGCTGGAGTGGATTGCCAAAAAACGCGGTGCGGTTTTGAGCGGCGGACGGGTCAACTACCAAAAGGCTGCTGAAAATATCCTGACCGATTTCCGCGAAGGAAAAATCGGCAGAATCACGCTGGAAACGCCAAACCAATGGGAGGCTTGGCTGAAAAAAGCCAGACAGAAAGAGGCCGAACTTAAAGCCATTCGCGAAGCCAGAAAGGCGGAACGAAAAGGGCAACAGCCTTCTGCCGATTAATATAAAAGGCCGTCTGAAATCTATTTTCAGACGGCCTTTTGTTGGAATAGGCAATTTAGAGGGCGGTACGGCTGAAGCTGTCCAGGGCTTTATCAGTTTGGATTTGGTTGAACTGCATGATGGTTTTGTCGCCTTGCTTTTCGTCTAATTCGATTTTACGTACCAGCGTATCGCCGTTGATTTCGATACGGTTGAAGATTTGACGGGTAATGGCGGTTTTCGGAGTTAAGGTCAACGTCCATTTTTTCTCGTTGCCGTTTAATTTCAAATCAAATTGTTTTTCCAGGCCTTGGGTATTGCCGCCCAAAAGGTCGAGGAAGAGTTTGATTTGGCGGCTTTGGCCGTTGAGCTTGCTGGCATTTGGGTTGACCCATTGGCTGCCGTTCCATTGCATGATGCCGTCTGAACGCACGCGCAGGGTGGTTTCAAATGGTTTTTGCATTTTCCAGAGCAGGCCTTTTTGTGGGACAAGGGTAAAGCTGCCGCTGGTGGTCATGGGTTTGCTGAGGGATTTAAGCTGGCGTTGTTGGACAAAATTGCCTTGCACGTTTTGCGGTTTTTGCAGGGTTTGTGCCAATTCGGCAGGGGAAAATGCCCACAAAGCCGGAGCGCTGATGAGGAGAGTAAGAGAAAGAATGTTTTTTTTCATTGTGCTTCCATAAGGTTTGAGGCCGTCTGAAAATTCAGACGGCCTTTTATTGCTTTAATTATAAGGCTGACAAGGCCTGATTAAAGGTTGCGCTTGGACGCATCGCTTGTGCCGCTTTTTCAGGATTGGCTGCGTAGTAGCCGCCGATGTCGACCGCTTTGCCTTGTACGGCAGAGAGTTCTTCAACGATTTTGGCTTCGTCGGCAGTCAAAGCGGCTGCCAATGGAGCAAATGCGGCTTTCAGTTCGGCATCTTTGTCTTGCGCCGCCAATTCTTGCGCCCAGTAGAGGGTGAGGTAGAAATGGCTGCCGCGGTTGTCGAGTTCGCCTGCTTTGCGTTTAGGCGATTTGTCGTTCAACAGCAGTTTTTCGGTGGCTGCATCCAAAGTGTCGGCGAGGACTTGGGCTTTGGAGTTGCCGGTTTTTTGCGCCAGATGTTCAAACGATACGGCGAGTGCGAGGAATTCGCCCAAAGAGTCCCAACGCAAGTGGTTTTCTTCGAGGAATTGTTGGACATGTTTCGGTGCGGAGCCGCCAGCGCCGGTTTCAAACATACCGCCACCATTCATCAATGGAACGATAGACAGCATTTTCGCGCTGGTACCCAGTTCCAAAATTGGGAACAAGTCGGTCAGGTAGTCGCGCAGGACGTTACCGGTTACAGAGATGGTGTCTTCGCCGTTTTTCAGACGACCCAAGCTGAACTTGGCAGCTTCTTCGGGAGCGAGGACGCGGATGTCGAGACCGTTGGTATCCAGTTCGGCAAGGTAGGCTTTAACCTTGGCGAGCAGGCTCTTGTCGTGCGGACGGTTTTCGTCGAGCCAGAACACGGCTGGCGTGTTGCTCAGACGGGCGCGGTTGACGGCGAGTTGTACCCAGTCTTTGACGGGCGCGTCTTTGGTTTGGCACATACGCCAGATGTCACCGGCTTCAACGTCGTGTTGCATCAGGACATTGCCAGCTGCATCAATGACTTGAACTTGGCCGTCGGCTTCGATTTCAAAAGTTTTGTTGTGCGAACCGTATTCTTCGGCTGCTTGCGCCATCAGGCCGACGTTAGGAACGGTACCCATTGTTGTCGGATCGAACGCGCCGTGTTCGCGGCAGAAGTCGATGGTTGCTTGGTAAACGCCGGCGTAGCTGCTGTCAGGAATGACGGCTTTGGTGTCTTGCGCTTTGCCGTCTTTGTCCCACATACGGCCAGAATTACGAATCATCGCAGGCATAGAAGCATCGACGATGACATCGCTAGGAACATGCAGGTTGGTAATGCCTTTGTCGGAATCAACCATGGCCAAATCAGGGTTGGCGGCGTAAACGGCAGCGATTTCAGCTTCAACGGCGGCGCGGGTGTCCGCATCCAGTTTGTCCAGATTGGCAAGCAGGTTGCCGAAGCCGTTGTTGACGTTGACGCCTGCGGCAGCCAGTTTGTCGCCGAATTTTTCAAATACAGGCGCGAAGAACACTTTGACGGCGTGTCCGAAGATAATCGGGTCGGACACTTTCATCATGGTGGCTTTCATGTGCAGCGAGAACAATACGCCTTTAGCTTTTGCGTCTTTCACTTGTTCGGCAAGGAAGGCGAGCAGGGCTTTTTTGCTCATTACGGTCGCGTCGATGATTTCGCCGGCTTTCAAGGCAACAGGTTCACGCAGCTCTTTTTTGTTGCCTTGTTTGTCGGTGAACACGATGGATACGGAAGTCGCTTCAGGTACGGTAACGGATTGTTCGTTATGGAAAAAGTCGCCGCTTTGCATGGTGGCAACATGGGTTTTGGAATCTTTGGTCCATGCGCCCATGCTGTGCGGATGTTTTTTCGCAAAGTTTTTCACTGCTTTAGGCGCGCGACGGTCGGAGTTGCCTTCACGCAGGACAGGGTTTACCGCACTGCCTTTGATGCGGTCGTAGCGTTCGCGTACGGCTTTTTCTTCATCGGTTTGAGGATCGGCAGGATAGTCGGGAACGGCAAAGCCTTTAGACTGCAATTCTTTAATCGCGGCCGTCAGTTGAGGTACGGATGCGCTGATGTTCGGCAGTTTGATCACGTTTGCATCGGGTTGTTTCACCAGTTCGCCCAATTCGGCAAGCGCATCGGGTACGCGTTGCGCTTCGGTCAGGTATTCGGGAAACGCCGCCAAAATACGGCCGGAGAGAGAAATGTCGCTGGTTTTGACATCAATATCGGCGTGGCGGGTAAACGCCTGCACGATTGGCAACAGGGATTGAGTGGCCAATGCAGGAGCTTCGTCGGTGTAGGTATAGATAATGGTGGATTTAGTCATGGGATTATTCTCTATGTAGGTTAAGTTTTTCTTTTCGGGCACATCGCGAGAAGAAACGTGCTAAGCCTATTATGGCATATTTCGGCGGATTTGGTTGTTGTTTTGATGTTATTGTTTTTTAAGTTGCGGAAAAGAAAAAGGCCGTCTGAAAAGACAGCCTAAATATAAGGACTTATCCGATAATCAAAACAGCATTGCTGCCGCCGAATGCGAATGACGAGCTGGCGGCAATGCGTTTTTCAGACGGCCAGCGGCTGTTTTCGTCGGTCAAAGCGATGTTGGGCAGCTCGGAATCGGGTATGTTGTCCCATTGTTGCGGCGGCAGTTTGCCTTCCGGATTGTATTGGCGGTTGGCCATCAACCAGGCAAACGCGGCTTCGATCGCACCGGCTGCACCCAAAGTATGACCGGTGGACGGCTTGGTTGAGGTGCAAAGGGTGTGGTTGCCAAATACTTCGGCAACGGCTCGGCTTTCCATGCTGTCGTTGTGTTGCGTGCCAGTGCCGTGCAGATTGATCCAGCCGATGTCTTCTGCTTTCAAACTGGCTTTATCCAAAGCAGCCTGAAAGGATTGGGCAGCACCCAAACCGTCGGGGCGGGGAGAAGACATATGGTAGGCATCACTGCTTGCACCATAGCCCAGCAACTGCATTTTGCCGTCAAAATCCGCATCGCGCGTCATCACGAAAAATGCGGCTGCTTCGCCGATATTGATGCCGTTGCGGTTGGCAGAAAAGGGCTTGGCGATGCCGTCTGAAAGCACTTCCAAAGAGGCAAAACCATTAATCGTCAGCGGAGAAAGCGTATCCGCGCCGCCGCAAATCACGGCATCACACAATCCGGCACGAAGCAATCGGGCTGCGCTGATGAGGGCGCGTGCGCCGGAAGTGCAGGCGGTGGAGACGGTATAGCGCAAGCCGTCCAAACCGTAAACTTGGGCGATAAATTCGGAGGGCGAAGCCATGGTGTGTTGCAGCTGCTTGAACGGAACATCCGTCCATTCACCACCTTGGATAACGTGTTGGAACAAAGGGATATTTTCATCTGCGCCACTGGTGGACGTACCGGTAACGACAGCAACCCTTTCTTTGCCGTAACGTGCAATGGCCGTCTGAATCAGTCCGTCTATTTGCGAAAGCGCGTGCAGGATAAGCTGGTTGTTGAGGCTGCGATGCGCTTTGGGAATGCTGTCGGGCAGAGGCATCAGGGTTTCTTTGACCGCACCGAAAGCATGCGTTTTGCCTTTTACCCATTGGTCTGAAAAAGTCAGGGGTGTGTTTTCAGACGGCGTGAGTAAGGCATCGGCATGAACTTGCAAGCCGCTGCCCAATGCGCTGGTCAGTGCCGGACGGCTGAGATAAACAGGAGTATTCATGAATTAGTCTTCTGCAATCGGGCTGACCGTCCAGAAAGTTTGGTCGGGGAAGCCGATAAGGAATTGTTCGGAATGGTGGGCGACACACCACAAATCACGCTCGTGGTAGCTGAACACCGCGCCTTTGCCGTCAGGGCAGAAGCCTTTATGAGTGGCGTTTTGTTGGTGGGCTTCAGGGTAAAGCGTGGCGGCTTGTTCGGCGGCCAAAAGCGGCAACAGGGCGGCAAACAGTCGACGCGAATTGGCATTGGGCATCACAAAGCCGTCATTTTTCCAGCCTTTGGTGTTGACCGATTGACGAGATACCGGTGCCCCCAGTGCATCGGTTTGGACAAAGCGAATGCCGTCTGAATGAGGTTCGACTGCCAAGAGATTGGTTTGAACGGTTTGCCCCGCCGCATTGGTCTGCTCAAGTTTGAACCATTGGCCTTCTTTGGAAAGCGGCGGCAGCGTTTGCGGATGGGGGAGCGAGGTCGCGCATGCGGAAAGCAGCAGTGCGGCAAGCAAAGGGATAAATCGCATAAGGTTTTATCTATCGGTCAAAATATTTAATGGTGTGGATGAAGTTTCAGACGGCCTGTTCTGTTTTCAGTCTAGGTCGTCTGAAAGGCATTCGTCCTTATTCTACCTTCAAATCGCCCACCAATGCGGCAAGTGTGGACAAGCGTTGCTCGGATTTTTCCACGAATGGATTGTTCGTGTCCCAAGCGTAGCCTGCCAGAATAGACGAAATCATACGGCTGATTTCAGGACTGCGGTTAGGCGCGTAGATGGCATTTTGGAAGCGGAAATCGTACCAACCGTTTACATAAGTACGGAACGCGTTCACGCCGATCATCAGTTGGTCGGCAAATTCGGTTTGCCAATCGACGGCTTCGCCTTTGAGCTGTTTGCCCAACAAATCGGCAGCCAGTTTGGCAGAGTGCAGGGCAATGGTCACGCCGGAGGAGAAGACTGGGTCGAGGAATTCGGCGGCGTTGCCCAAAAGTGCGAAATGTTTGCCGTATAAGGTTTTTACGTTGGCAGAGTAGCCTTGGATAGAGCGGAACGGAAAGTCGTTTTCCCAAACGGCTTTATCCAAAATTTCCGCCAGCATCGGGCATTCGTACACAAATTTTTTCAACACGGCTTCTGATTCGCCGACCAGTTTGTCGGGCGTGCCGACAACGCCGATGGAGCAGCGGTTGTCGCCGAAAGGAATCAGCCAAATCCAGACATCGCGATGTTCAGGATGCGTGTTGATCAGGATTTTGTTGCGGTCGAATTTCGGGCTGGTGATGTTGTCGTCAATATGCGTGAAGTGGGCTTGGCGCGGAGGCAGCTCGGACGGGCTTTCCAAATCTAAAAGGCGGGGCAGGACACGGCCGTAACCGCTGGCATCCAAAACGAATTTGGCAGTCAGTTCATAGTTTTCGCCTGTATCGGTTGCAACGCTCAAACGTGCCATATCGCCACTGTTGTCAAACGCGGTTACGCCATGTCCGAAGCGGACATCGACACCTTGTTTTGCCGCTTCATCAATCAGGATTTTGTCGAAGATGCCGCGGCGCACTTGATAAATAGTGCCGGGGCCGTCTGAAAATTTTTCAGTAAAGTTGAAATCTGTGTAACGGCTGCCCCATGAAAACGCAGCACCGTCTTTAAATTGAAAGCTGGGCTCGGCATGCACTGCGTCGGCAAAACCGGCTTCTTCCAACATTTCCATGCAATGCGGCAACAGGCTTTCGCCGATGACAAAGCGCGGGAAATGTTGTTTTTCCAATACGCAAACTTTAAAGCCTTGTTTGTTCAGCAAAGCGGAAGCAACCGAACCTGAAGGGCCTGCGCCGATAACGGCAACGTCAAATTCTACGGACATTTGAAAATACCTTTGATTTTAATGATAAATAATGTTTAATCCATCGCCTGAAATTTTTCAGACGGCCTTTTGCAATTTGGCGATAGAAGTCGAAACAAAATATAGCTTCAATTTTAATCGTCTTCATCTTTTGTCTAATTTTTCAACAATGTGCCTGCCAGCCAAATATTGAATGCCACACCGATGGTAACCGTCATGCCGAACGCGGCAACAGCGGGCGTGTTGCTGATGGCGAGCAGGGCAAAGGAAATGGCTGTCGTCGCGGCGGCAAGCAGCATACCGCCTAATTTTGCCGGGGCGCTATGGTGTGCTGTGGCAGCATAGACGGCATAGTCCACGCCGATGGCGGATACTAAAAGCAGTCCGAACATGGCAAACAGGCTGACGGGAATGCCGGCCAAACCGAGTACGGCAACGGTGCAGATGGCGGCGGCCAGCGGCACGGCAAGGATTTTGCTGCCGCGTTTGAAACCAAACATTTTCCACAAAAGTAACCATGCCAACGCATAGGAAGCCAGTTTCAACCATGCGGCCTGATTGCGCGTGTGGTGGAAAAGCTCGTTTAAGTGGGCGCGCTTGTCTGCCCAATGTACGCCGGAGACGTGTTGCGCCACGGCGCGTACGGCGGCTTCATCGGTCATGCCGTTCAAACGCACGACGGCAGCAAAACGGCCTGGTTCCACTTCGCCCAAATACAAGGAACGCCAAGCTTCTGCCAAATCGGTATTCAGGCCGTCTGAAAGCGACAATGGTTGCGTATCAGCAGCTTGCAGCAGGGCATCGCGTACGGTTTTGCGCGGAATACCTATTTCGGTAAGCGGTTTCCAGCTATCAGGCAACTTGGTCAATTCGCGCAGGCGGTTTTGCAGTTTTTGCTGCTCCGTTGTTGGCAGGATGAATTGGTCGGGCGATTGGATCCCGGAAAGTTTGCCTTGCGCGATTAAGGGCTGCAGGGCGCGGCCGAGTTCGGCGGTTTTCTTCAATAGGGCATCTTCGCTTTGTGCTTCGGCCACCAAATATTTGCCGCCAAAATCCGTGCCGCTCAACTGGCCGATCTGTTGTACTTCGGCCAACATCGCGGTCGGCATATTGACCCATTGACGGATGTCGTCACGCCAGTCGCTGCGCCACAGCCCGACTGCCAGCAAAATTCCGCCCACGATTAACCAGCCGCGTTTGTGCAGGCGGTTTTTCAGACGGCCTGACAAGGAGTAGAGCTTTTCGGTTAATGCGGCAAAAGGCACGGTTTTGGCACGGTAGCGGCGAAACAGCGGCGGCAGCCATAAAACGGTGGCACCAAACGCGCCAAATAAGGCAAAGCCTGAAAATACGGCGGTTTGGCGAAGTACAGGCAAAGGGGTGAACCACAGCAGCGCGTAGCCCAAGACGGTAATTGTCAGGCTGACGGCAAAACTTGGCAAGACATGTTTCATTGCCGATTCAGCCTGCCAAACGGTCTTTTCAGACGGCCCAAATACCGACGGAGCAAGCCAGTGCAACGGGAAATCCACCAACATCCCCACCAAGCTGGTGCCGATAACGATGGTCAGGATATGCACTTCGCCGAATACTAATAAAGCGACCGCCAATCCGGTCAACATACCAGCGGCCAGCGGCAAGGACAGCAAAAATACTCGGCCGCTGCGGAAGACCCACAACAGCAGCGCAAAGGTCAGCCCAAGCCCGACCATACTCATCAACCGGCTTTCTTTTTCTGCGGCTGCTTTGGATACGGCGGTGAACAATGCGCCACCTGCGTTTAAGGTTTCCGCGCCGTTTTCCGAAGCGATTTGACGGCTTTGCGTCATCAGCGGTAAGAGGGCGTCGTTGCCGGAAAATTGATCGCCACCTGCGAGCCGTCCGCGCAAAAATACCCAAGTTTTGCCTTTGTCTTCGGCAAACAGCATGCCGTTGTCCATGTCCCACTGCAAACGGCTTTGCGGATTGGCTTTGTCGGCAACAAAGCGTCCGAAGCCCAGCCAGTCTTGTTCTAAAGACAAAGGGGAGGGGGCGGCAAACGGATTGGCTGCGGCTTCTGCACGCGCTTGAAAATAGGCTTGCGGCTGCTCAAACAACAGGCGGATTTCGTCTTGCGGCAAAACCGCCAAGCTCAGCTTCTGCATATCCGCCCGCACTTTGTCCAAATTCGGCGTCATACTGCTGTCGACTTGTTCAAATATGCCGCTTTTGCGCCATGCGTCGGCAATTTGTGAGGCCGTCTGAAAAGCGGTTTCGGCATCGGTACTGCCGGCAAGCAAAATAACTTGCGAATTGAGCTGCGCTTCTGCGGCTTTATCCGCGGCCGTCAGCAAGGCATCGGGTTGCTGCTCGCTTGGCAACAACGCGGTCAAATCGGTTTGGATACGCGTTTGTGAAGCAAAGGCATAAACCAAAAACAGGGTAAGAAACAGGATAAGGGCAGTATAGAGGCGGTTTAGGAGGCGAAGATTCATCGTTCAGACGGCCTTTTGCAAATGCTGCTGTTGGTGTGTGGAATAAGTAAAAGTGCAGTAAATTAAATCAGATTATTATTAGTTTGTCAGTTGTTAGATAGTTTGCTGGTCGGTTAAGTCATTGAGCTTGAGTGAGCCGAAAAACTGCCATTGCAGAGCGACGGCTTTTCCCTTCCAAACGCAGGCAAGTGCCATCGTATCCGCCAAAATCGCGCTTGTGCCGTGCCAATCGGTTTGCTTTCCAGCGCGTAAACCGACGGGTTGCCCTGAATCGAAAACATAGCCGACCGATTTCATGTCTGACGGAAAATCCAAATTTGCCGCTTTAATCAAGGCTTCCTTGAAACACCATAATCGGTAAAACGTTTCAGACGGCCAGTTTGCCGTTTCCAAATAGTCTTGTTCTTCCTGCGTGCAGACTAAAGCCGACAGCGCTTTGAAATCGCGCGGGCGGATAAACTCGATATCGATACCGGCTGTTAAGGGCTGAGGCGCACACAATAAAGCGGCAAAGCCTTTGCTGTGGCTCAGCGATACAGTCGGTAAATCGGTTTGCTGTTTTAATGCGCGGCTGACTTGCCAGTCTTGACGCTGCGCCAGTTGAGGCGTGGTAGCCAAACGTTGGGAATCGGCTGCGTTTAGAGACGCATGGTCGTAGCAGGCGGCAAAAGAGGGATCGGCCAGCAGACAGTGAAGGGGTGTCGTATCCATAAAATAGAAAAATGCCAAACTTCATATTGAAGTCCGGCATTTTTGACATTGCTTAGTGGAAGCTGCCTTTCAAAACCACACGGCTGTTGAATGTAGCGATGTGGCATTCGTATTCGTTACCGCCTTTGGTTACTTTGTCAAAGTAGCTAACCAGATGAACGGATTTGGCTTTTTTGCGATGAGCAGTGCTTTGGAAGCGTTTAACCGCGCTTAAGAATGCGCGTTGGCAGGTTTCATCAGGGGTTTTGCCGACTGTGTTGGCAATTTGACGAGAAGTCAAAGTTGCGCCGGATGTACTGCCGTAGTGAACGCGGATGCTAGGATCCAAAACAGATTTAGCTTCGGTAGAGTTTAAAGCTACATCGACTTTACACATATAAATATCGTTTTGACCTTTGCCATGGACTTTATGGCCCTCACCCATGCTACGGCAGGCAGAACCGGCGGCAGTTGTTTTTGGAGTAGAAGTTTGAGAGGAGGAAGTGGATGGTTGGGAATTGCCAGATTGTGAGCAAGCGGCAAGCATCAGGGCGGATACGGCAACCAAAGCAGAAAAACGTAACATACGAACTCCTTTGTAATAATGGGCGTAGAAAAAGTTTACAGAAAACAGAATCATTTTAACATATATGAAAGAAGTATAAAAATAGGATGATGTAAAAAATATTATATTTTTATTTAAATGATTTCATGGCGTTAAGAAAGTTTGAGGCGGTAATGCTTGACGAAGGAGGGCAGAAAGCGTATATTGCGGTCTTCCTTAGGAGTAATGGCTGAGAGGCTGAAGGCACTTCCCTGCTAAGGAAGCATGTGGGGTCAACCTGCATCGAGGGTTCGAATCCCTCTTACTCCGCCAAATATGAAAGACACCGTTTATACGGTGTCTTTTTTATTATCCGGAATTTCTTGGAATCTAAGGCCGTCTGAAAGTGTGAAATGAACGATTTGATTATTCTAAACAAGCCTTATGGCGTGATTTGCCAGTTTTCTGCACATGAAAAACATCAATGCCTTAAGGATTTTGTCGAGAAACCGGGATTTTATCCGGCCGGCCGTTTGGATACGGACAGCGAGGGTTTGCTGCTGCTGACCAATAATGGCCGTTTGCAGGCGCAGATTGCCGACCCGAAATTCAAGCAGGTCAAAACTTATTGGGCGCAGGTGGAGGGTTCTCCTGATGAAGCCAAATTGGATTTGTTGCGCCGTGGCGTAGATTTGGGCGATTTTGTCACCCGTCCGGCCGAGGTTAGGGTATTGGAAGAAGGCGAAGCGGATGTTTTATGGCCGCGCGTGCCGCCGATTCGCGTGCGCAAGTCCGTGCCTGATTTTTGGGTGGAAATCAAAATTTCGGAAGGGAAAAATCGCCAAGTGCGAAGGATGACGGCGAAAGCAGGCTTTCCGTGTTTACGCTTGGTTCGTGTGGCGATAGGCCGTCTGAATCTGTTTGATTTGAATTTGGAATTGGGACAATGGCAGTTTGCGCCGCATCGTCCTTAAATAGAATGAATAAAGGCCGTCTGAAATATTCAGACGGCCTTTTGTTATGGAAAAATTAATGATGTGAATGACCGATTTGGAAGGTCATTGTGGTGTAGTTCGCCTGTTTTTGGCACACGCTTTGATCAGGGAAATCGGCTTTGTGTTCTACGCTGGCCTTCCAGAAACCTTGGCGCAATGGAATGATGCTGACTTCGCCTTTGTCATCGGTGGTATCGGAGAAAGCTTGGGCTTCGGTTTTATGGGTTTTGCTGCGGTCGCTGGTGTCGAAGCCGTCAAATGTGGCGGTAACGGTGGCGTTAGGCAGCGGCTCGCCATTGAAGAGGACGCGGACTTTGAAGCGTTCGCCGACGTGGACGTTAGCAGGGTTGTCCAAAGGTACGATTTCCAAATGTTGGCCAACTTGCTTAGTAATGATAGCGGTATCTGCGCTTTCGTGGCCGACATTGACGATGTTTTTGCCGAACATACGGGTTTGTTCGCAATAGCTTGCATCAGGCATTTCTTTGATGCTTGCCTGCTTCCAGCCTGCGCTGTTTTTTGACCAGAAAGTCGGTTGGTATTCGGCAGTTACCAAGTAGCTGCCGTCTTTGACCGGCAGTTTGCTGCGGTATTGGTAATTGTATGTGCCTTTTTGAATCATGTTTTCTTTGCCTTTTTCAGTCACCAGTTGCATGGGTTTGCTGAAAATGTGCAGGCGGTCTTTGGCGATCGGCTCAAGCTCAGGGAATTCGCCATAGCCCAATTCGGCTTCAAGGTATTCACCGCCATGTGTGTGGGCGGTTTCAACCCAAACGCGATGGGCGTGGGCGGCAGTGCTGAACAGGAAGGTGGATGCGATAAGCAAAGCGGTTTTTTTCAAGATTTCTCTCCGATTTTCGATGTGTAGAAAAGATAGAATAAATCGTTCGTTATAATATAACAAAAATATTTAAATTTAAAGAGAGGCCGTCTGAAAGTTTTCAGACGGCCTTTTAGATGATTGTTTTTTAGGAGGATTATCGAAACGGTTTAGTCCCCGTCACGACAAACGTCAATCGCTTCCTGCAAACTGCTGACGCCGTAGATTTTCAGGTTCGGAAACTCTTTGTCATGGCGCGGCATATTGGCTTTGGGGACGATGGCGCGTTTGAAGCCGAGTTTTTCCGCTTCTTTGAGCCGCTCTTGTCCGCGTGCGACGGGACGGACTTCGCCGCTCAAACCGATTTCGCCGAATGCGACCATTTTTTCGGGCAGCGGGCGGTTACGGAAGCTGGAGAGCATGGCGAGGATGACGGCAAGGTCGGCAGCGGGTTCGCCGATTTTGACGCCGCCGACGGCGTTGAGGAACACGTCTTGGTCGAAACAGGCGATGCCGCCGTGGCGGTTGAGGACAGCGAGCAGCATGGCGAGGCGGTTTTGTTCGAGACCGACGGTGAGTCGTTTGGGGGTGAAACCGTGTGCATCATCGACCAATGCCTGAATTTCGACCAAAAGTGGGCGGCTGCCTTCTTGTGTAACCAAAACGCACGAGCCGAGCGTGTCGTCGCGGTAGCTGGCGAGGAAGATGGCGGACGGGTTGGACACGCCTTTCAAACCGTTTTCGGTCATGGCGAATACGCCCAATTCGTTTGCCGCGCCGAAGCGGTTTTTGATGGCGCGTATCATGCGGTAGTTGGAATGTTGGTCGCCCTCGAAATACAGCACGGTATCGACCATGTGTTCCAGCACGCGCGGGCCGGCAATCGCACCGTCTTTGGTAACGTGTCCGACCAGTATCATGGCGATGCCCATCTGTTTCGCCATGCGCGTCAGCTGGGCGGCACACTCGCGCACCTGCGACACGGAACCAGGGGCGGAAGTGATTTGGTCGGAATACATGGTTTGGATGGAGTCGATGACCACGACTTCGGGCTGATGCTGTTTCAAGGCCGTCTGAATCGCTTCCATGCGGATTTCGGCAAGCAGGTTTACGCCTTCGGTGGGCAGTTCCAAACGTTGCGCGCGCAGGGCGACTTGTTGGGCGGATTCTTCGCCAGAAACGTACAGCACTTTGCGGCTTTGCGCCATTTTGGCGATGGTTTGCAACAGTAGTGTGGATTTGCCGATACCGGGGTCGCCGCCGAGCAGGATGACTGCACCATCGACCAAACCGCCGCCTAATACGCGGTCGAGTTCGCTCATGCCCGTCGGATTGCGCGGCACTTCGGTCGCGGTAACGGCAGAGAGGGATTGGACGGTCGAAGTGTCCGCCGCCCAAGATTGGAAGCGGGCGTTTTTTGGCTCGGGCGCGGCTAGGCTTTCCTGAAGCGTGTTCCACTCGCCGCAATGCGGGCATTTGCCTTGCCATTTCGGGGAAGTGCCACCGCATTCGGAACATTGGTAAATGGTTTTGGGGGCTTTTGCCATGGTGTTTTCCCTATGGATATTTGATGTGTGAAAAGGTCGTCTGAAAAGTGAGGAAGGTTTTCAGACGGCCTTGGGATTATGAATACTTTATTTATAATTTCAAGTATTCATCACTTGTTTAATGCAGCGGCATTTGCTGTTTTTTTGCGGCATAATAGGAAAAATTTACATGGAAGTTTTAGAAAAATGATTTTATTTCAAAAAAGTGATGGTAAGCTTGCCTTGCCTTGCCTTGCCTTGCCTTGCCTTG
>NZ_KV792693.1:0-33898 GCF_001808255.1 Neisseria sp. HMSC15G01 | reverse complement strand
GCCTTGCCTTGCCTTGCCTTGCCTTGCCTTGCCTAGTTCTCTATTAAAATCCCTTCAAGGTTTTTTATCAAATCTATGCATAGGAGTGAAATCCTATGTTATCTAAACAAATCGCAAATTTTAATTCTTCTGACAATAAACCCAGAATTCTATCTCTATTTTCAGGATGTGGAGGTTTAGATTTGGGTTTTCACCAAGCTGGTTATGAAACTGTTTGGGCAAACGATTTTTCCCATTGGGCTTGCGAAAGTTTCCGTAAAAATATCGGCGATGTCATCGTAGAAGGCGATATTGAACAAATAGATCCTAACGATCCAACTATTCCCGATTGCGACATCATTTTAGGCGGATTCCCTTGCCAAGATTTTTCCATGATTTGGAAACAGCCGGGCCTAGAGGGTGAGCGTGGCAATCTTTATAAAAGCTTTTTACGTTTTGTAAATGCAAAAAAACCAAAAGTCTTTGTTGCTGAGAACGTAAAAGGTTTGTTGACTGCCAACAAGAAAAAAGCCATCCAGCAAATTATTACCGATTTTGAAAATTGCGGTTATTACGTTCAGGCAAAGCTATATAACTTTGCAGAGTTTGGCGTACCTCAATTTCGTGAACGTGTGCTGATTGTCGGAGTACGTTTGGATACAGGATTTGATTTTCATCATCCAGAACCGACGCACAATGAAACTGGCGAAAATGGCTTAAAACCATATGTAACTGCTGGTCAAGCGATATCTAATATTCCACAAAATGTTAGTAATAATGAATTACTAAAAATTAGTGATAAAACACGCCGTATGTTGGAATTAATTCCTGAAGGTGGAAATTTTACCGATATTCCTAAAGATCATCCTTTATATGTGAAAGGTATGATTAGCCACGTTTATCGTCGTATGCATCGTAGCGAGCCATCAAAAACAATTATTGCAGCAGGTGGCGGTGGAACTTGGGGCTATCACTTCCCTGAACCACGTGCTTTTACTAATAGAGAACGAGCAAGGCTTCAAAGTTTTCCTGATGATTTTGAGTTTGTTGGCTCAACGACGGAAGTACGTCGCCAGATTGGCAATGCGGTTCCTCCCCAGGGCGTGGTTGAACTGGCAAAAAGCATTTTACCGATTTTTTCAGGTAACTATGAGAAAGTAGATTTGCATGAGAAATTGGTTGCAGAAAAAGAAGTTTTATTTCATGACCGATTAAGCAAAATTCGAGGAGGGAAACGATGAATACGGTTTTTTCTAATTTCTACCCTGCTCAAATAACGCAGAAAAAGCTAAATGATGTTTGGATGGATCTATTTTTAGATGCTGATGAAGTTTTAATGGCAACAGGTTATGTATCCAATGATGCTGTTATTGAATTACAACGTATTTTGGAACAAAAGACAAGTATCAGAACAGTAGAATTATTGGTCGGAATGCACTATTTGGAAGGATTTTCCCAACCACAATACCGTAGTTTGTGCAGATTGAATGCTTTTTTACAAGCTGAGAAACGTGGGCAAGTATACGTTTCGCCATTTGTTAAATTTCACGGAAAAATGTACTCATTCAAGCATCAAGAACAAATTAATGGCTTGATTGGTTCTGCAAATTTAACGTGTTTTTGGGATAACACCGAACGCACTTACGAAACCATGGTGCATTTGGATGATTTTCAGACGGCATCTGATTTACATTCAGGTATCCGACGGATTATCAAGTTTTTAGGGAAACCTATTAATCAGGCAAGTGAACCGACTATTTTTGCACCGCACAATGTTTATTTGGAAAATTGTATTGGTGTGGAGAAAATTGATGCAAATAAAGTTTCTGAACTTTTTAGACAAACAGCGCAATATCATTTTTTAATCCCTGTAAAGACAGAGCCAAAAAGTAATCTAAATTGTTTTTTTGGCAAAGGAAAAAATCCTAAGAAACCATGGCAACTTCGTTCTTGGTATGAAGTTGAATTAATTGTCCCTATTCAAATCGTCCGTCAAGAGGGTTACCCTACAAATAGAACAGTAAAGATTATTACTGATGACGGTTGGTCTTTTTCTTGCTATTCCAGTTCAAAAAATAAGGGTAGTCGATTATCTACGGAAAATCTACGTTCAGAAGATGATCTAAAAACATTGGGTAAATGGATAAAGGGGCGTTTGGAAATTTCAGGATGTCTAAAATCAGGTGAGCCTGTTACGCCTGAAACCTTGCATCAATACGGCAATGATCACGTTGAATTCCGCTCAACCGATGATCCAGATGTTTGGTTGCTTTCATTCAAGGGGAAAAACTAGATGTTGCAAACTTATCTGAACCAATTAACACTGCCTGAGTTGGCTAATTCTGTTAAAAAGACTGTTGATGGTTTTATGGAAAAACTATCTCAAATTGAACAGAAGAACGTCCAAAACATTTTGCTGTTAGGCAATGTCCAAAGTGGTAAAACCGCTCAAGTATTGGGTATATTGAGTGTTTTGGCTGATTGTGATTTTAAGCTGTTTATTTATTTGACAACCGATAGCGTAGATTTACAGCAACAAACATTAAAACGAGCAAAAACATCATTGGATAAATTTATTATATTATCTGAGAATGATGACAGTAGTTTTACGCAGGTAATGAAGGCAAATAATCCTATTTTGGTTGTGATTAAAAAGAATGCCCGTGTATTGAAACGTTGGCGTAATTTGTTTGCCAGTCAAAGTAGTCTGAAAGGCTATCCTTTGGTTATTGTGGACGATGAAGCCGATGCTGCCAGCCTAAATACTAATGCTGATAAGCCGGATAAAGATGCCAGTACTATCAATAAACTGCTAAATGACATTAAGAATTCCTGTTGTCAAAGCCTATTTATTCAGTTGACCGCCACGCCTCAATCGCTTTTATTGCAACATGAAGAATCTGATTGGCAACCTGAATTTATCCATTTCTTTGAAGCTGGTGAAAAATACATCGGTGGCAACTTTGTCTTCTCTGATCCTCCAAGCTATATCGTTCGCTTTATTGACAGTGAATTGGACGATATGAAAGATGCAAGTGGTGAAATTGCCGAAGGGGTAAAACAGGCATTGCACAGTTTTCTGCTTACTTGTGCAGAGTTTGCTTTATGCGGTAAAACCAATTGTAATTTTGCTTTACATCCAAGTTATAAAATCCAAGATCATCAGGCCTTTTCTCAAAAAATCCAAGCCTTTTTGAATGATTTGGTACAAGCGATTAATAGCGGGGAGAATTTTGTGGACAGCTTTAAAGAAGGCTATTTGGATTTACAAAAGACTAAGCCTGATATTCATCATTTTGAGGAAATTTATGAAAAACTAACAGAACTTTTAGAAAACAAGCAAATTTATACTCTCGTCGTCAACTCGCAGACAGAATCAGATTTTGATTTAGAAAGAGGCTTTAATATTATTATTGGTGGGAATGTGATTGGACGAGGCTTAACTATTCCAAAACTACAAACGGTTTATTATAGTCGCACAGCCAAAAAACCGAATGCAGATACTTTCTGGCAACATTCGCGTATTTTTGGATATGACCGTGATAAATCATTATTACGACTTTATATTCCGTTTGATGTCTATTACTTCTTTGTACAACTCAATCAAGCAAATAATCTGATTATTGAGCAGGCAAAAAAATCAGATGGCAATATTCAGGTTATTTACCCGAAAAACATCAATCCGACCAGAAAGAATGTATTAAAAGCTGATAGTATCAATCAAATGGTTGGTGGTGTAAATTACTTTCCACTTCGTCCGAATGAGAATAACTTGTTGGCTATAAACGGTATTCTTCCATCTGTTTTGATAGATAAGGTACAATCTGATTTGTATCAAATAGACATAGAAGATCTATTCTTGATTTTAGATGAGCTTGGTAATTATGTACCTGATGACTGGGATAAGGAAAAATTTATTGCTGGTGTAGAAGCATTAAAGGCACAACGTCCAAGTTTTAAAACCTATATTTTGATCAAAACCGGACGTAAACTTTCTCGAGCAACTGGCACAATGCTTTCGGAAGACGACCGTAAATTAGGAGAAAAATATCCTAATGATTTATTCCTTACACTTTATCAAGTAGTAGGAAATAAAGACAAAGGTTGGCAGGGAGAAGATTTTTGGTTGCCTAATATTAAGTTGCCATATAAGGGACTGGTGTATTGGGGAGTGAAATAACATAGAAAAGGTCGTCTGAAAACAATCATATCGTTTTCAGACGACCTTTTTTATTGAGAAATAACAGGTTTATTTTTTACTGTCTTTATCTGCATCTTTTTTCGGCGCAGGTTTTTTCGCTGCCAAACCCAAAGATTTTTGCCATTCGGCTGGATTTTTCACCAAGTCCAAGGCTTTACGCAGCTGATCGTCTTTGGCCGGATTTGGAATGCGGCGGCTGGAGATGTCTTCGTCTTTGTCTTTTTTGGACTTGTCTTTATCGGCTTTGGTTTCTGAGTTGGCAGGCGTTTCAGTGCTGCTGTTGACGTCTTGGCCGCCCAACGGATTGCCGATATGGCCGACCAAATCGGCTTCGCGGCTTTCAAAGGCGCGGTCTTTGTCTTTGACTTCAACGTCAGGAACAATGCCTTGTGCTTGAATCGAGCGGTCGTTTGGCGTGTAGTAAAGGGCGGTGGTCAGTTTGACTGCGCTGCCGCCGGAAAGCGGAATCAGGGTTTGCACTGAGCCCTTGCCGAAACTTTGTGTGCCGACGACAACGGCGCGTTTGTGGTCTTGTAATGCGCCGGCAACGATTTCGGAAGCGGAGGCCGAGCCTGCGTTAATCAGGACGGTCATAGGAATGGTTTTCAGCTCGGCAGGCAATCCGGCCAACGGGTCTTTGCCGCTGGTGGTGATGTAGTCTTCGGCAGTTGCTTTGAGCACCATGCCTTCTTTTTTGTTGCGGCCTTTGGTGCTGACAACAGTTACGTCAGGCTGCAGGAAGGCTGCGGATACGCCGACTGCACCGTTGAGCAGGCCGCCCGGGTCGTCGCGCAAGTCGAGGATGATGCCTTTGAGCGGGCCTTTGTTTTCTTTGACAAGGGCTTGTGCGGCTTCGTTAAGCGCGGCAACGGTGCGCTCTTGGAATTGGGAGACGCGGATGTAGCCGTAGTCTTTTTCAAGCAGATGATGGCGCACGCTTTTGACTTTGATGATGGCGCGGGTCAGGTTGATGACGATGGGTTTGTCGGCATTTTTGCGTGAAAGGGTCAGGGTGATTTTGGTACCCGGTTTGCCGCGCATTTTTTTGACGGCTTCGCTGACGGTCAGGCCGCGCGTAGAGGTATTGTCGATTTTGACGATAAAGTCGCCGCTTTTCACGCCTGCGCGTTCTGCAGGTGTGTCTTCAATCGGGGCAACGACTTTGACGAAGCCGTCTTCTTGTCCGATTTCCATGCCCAGACCGCCGAATTCGCCGCTGGTAGATTCTTTCATTTCGGCATAGCCTTTTTTGTCCATATACTCGGAATGCGGATCGAGATCGGACACCATGCCTTTCATTGCGCCTTCAAAGAGCTCGGCATCGGGTTTGTCTTGGTAATAGTTGGCTTTGATTTGGCCGTACACTTCTGCCATGGTGCGGATGGTCTGCACGGGCAGGGCCTCGTTATCTTTTTTGTCTTTTTCGGCGGCAAAACTTTGTACACTCAGGCTGAGGGCGATGCCGCTAAATGCGCCGAGAGTGTAGATTGCAACTTTTTTCAAAGTGGATTTTGTTGACATTCGTTTGACTTTCTTTTTGTGTACGGTAAGCAAAGTGGTTTTTGTTTTCTCTGAACCCGTTGACTTTATGTGATTTAAACGCTTGGAACAATAAGTTTAAGGTAAAAGTTTGTTGTTTAATGTGCTGAACAGGCGTGAAAATCGTGTTTTATTGTAGTTTATGATGAAAATTCAGGCGGCCTGAAGGGGAAAGCCCACTCAGGCCGTCTGAAACATCAGTTAATCCATGAAAGCGGATTCATGACTTGTCCGTTGTAGCGGACTTCAAGGTAAAGGCCGGTTTCGCCCGACGGCAAAGTGCCGCTGGTGCCAATCTTGCTGCCGGCATTGACGGCGTAGTTTTGGGCGATGTCGATTTCGTTCAGGCCGGAGTAAATGCTGACATAGCCGTCGCCGTGGTCGAGGACGACTACTTTGCCGTAGCCTTCAAGTTCGCCGGCAAAAGTAACCGTGCCTGAGGCAATGCTGCTGACCGGAGTAGGAACGGTATTGTAGAACACGCCTTTCCAAACTTCGCCATCGCCGCGGTCTTGACCGAATAGGCCTGCCAGTGTGCCGTTGACCGGTTTTTTCAGACGGCCTTGCATACGGCTGAAGCTGTTGGCGTTGCTGACGGTAAAGCCTTGGGTGTTCGGGGCTTGCAGTTTCATGTCTTCGTCAGTCAGCGTGGACATGGCGGCGCGTTCGGCTTCGGCTTTTTGTTGGGCGGCAGCCTGCTCTTTGCGGGCTTTTTCGGCAGCGGCCAAGCGGGCTTCGGCGGCTTTTTTACGTGCTTCGGCTTCGGCTTTGCGTTGCTCGGCTTTGCGTTTTTCCAAATCTTTCAAGAGATTGTTGAGGCGTTGTTCGTTTTCTCTGTGGTTGATTTTCTTTTGCGCTTCTTTGGCCATTTGCGCGTTTTGACGGCGGCTTTCGGCTTGTTCGGCGGTATTGGTTACGCCTTGTTGACGCAAAGAAGCTTGGATATTGGCTTGCAGTTTTTTCAGGTAAGCCAATTCATTGTTGATTTTTTGCTCTTGCGCGGCCAGCTCTTTCTGTTGTTTTTCCAAGTCTCTCATGACTTGGTCGTTGGCGTTGTTGATATAACGCGTGTAACGCAGGAAGCGGGTTTTTTGACCGGCATCGGCGTTTTTCAGGAAGAGGGCAACCGCATTGGGCTGGCTGTTTTTATAGTTGCCAGACACAAAACGCGAAATTTGGGCGCGCGTGTTGGAAACTTCGGCTTTCAACTGGTTGGCATCGGCATTGAGTTTTTGGAATTTTTCCCATGCGTCGCGTTGTTTGCGGTTGATGCCGGAGAGGTTGTTGCGTGTTTGTTGCAGCTGTTTGAGCGTGGCATTGACATGGATAATGAAACCCTCGTTGCGTTTGGCAAAGGATTTTTTGGTTTCCATATCGTTGGCGGCGGCAGTTACGGCTGCTTTGAAATCGTTGTCGGCTGAAGAAGCAGCTTTAGGCTCAACTTTAGGCTCGGCTTTTTTGTTTTGCTCTTTGGCTTTTGTGTCTTTTTTAGCGTCTTTTTTGTCGTCAACAGCTTTTTTTGCAGGTTCTTTGGCTTCGGCCTTTTTGTCTTCGGCTGCTTTTTTTCCGGGCTCTTTGGTTTTTTTGCTGTCTTTTTTATCCTCAACCGCTTTTTTGTTTTGCTCTTTGGCTTTGCTGTCTTTTTTATCTTCAACAGGTTTCTTGTCTTGTTCTTTGGCCTTGCCGGATTTTGCGGCTGCGGCTTTTTTGTCTTTTTCCGTTTCTTTAGGCTCTTCGGCTTTGCGGCTGGACTTTTTATTGTCGGCAGTGGCTTCGGCGGCTTTAGCCGTTTTGTTTTTGGCTGAAGCGCGTTCGTTTTTGTCGGCGGTTTCCTTCTCTTTGGCAGCTTTGGCTCTAACCGCTTTTTTGTCTTCCTCTTTTTCTTTTACCGCTTGTTTTTTTGAGGTTTCTTTTTTGACATCTGCCTTAGTTGCTTCTTTCTCTTTTTTTACGAGCGCAGCTTTTTTTACGGCGGCCGCTTTTTCTTTCGGCGCGTCTTTGGCAGCATAGGTTGGCAGGGAGAAACTGAGCAACAGGGCGAGAATGAGGGGTTTGTAACGCATGGTTCGATCTTGCTATCAAAGTAGGAACAATAGGACGGATTATACTGTCTGTCAGGCCGTCTGAAAATAATATCGGGTTGCAATATGGACGAACGGTCTTATATAGTAACGATAGAGTAGGCGGACGGGGTTTAGTCTGCCTGGAAACTGACAGTCTGCATCGACAGGATATTATGAAAAAATATTTATTAGTAGTGTTGGGTGCCATGGTTTTGGCGGCTTGCGGTGACAATACCGATAAAATCGGACGCGCCAGTACGGTGTTTCATATGCTAGGTAAAAACGACCGTATTGAAGTGGAAGGTTTTGACGATCCTGATGTGCAAGGGGTTGCCTGTTATATTTCGTACGCGAAAAAAGGCGGTTTGAAAGAAACGGTCAATCTGGAAGAAGATGCCAGCGACGCATCGGTTTCCTGCGTGCAAAGTGCGGAAGTCATCCGTTATAACGAGGCTGCGGTTTTGAAACCGCGACAAGTGTTCAAACGCAGTGCCAGCATAGCATTTAAGAGCCAGCAGATTATCCGCTACTACGATCCGAAACGTAAGTCTTTTGCTTATTTGGTATACAGCGATAAAATCGTTCAAGGTTCGCCGAAGAACTCTTTGAGCGCGGTATCGTGTTTTGCCCATGCGAAAACCGATACGCCGGTACCGGCAGGCGGCGCGGTTTACGGTGCGTGCGTGGTGGACGCGCCGGTTGCCGATGGACAAAAATAATAAAATCAGCTTAATAGATTAAAAGAATATGAATTTAGCCAACCATTTCCTGATTGCCATGCCTCATATGGATGATCCGTTTTTTACGGATACGGTCATTTATGTGTGCGAACACGATGAAGAAGGTGCGCTGGGCATCATCATCAACAAACCTTCGCCGATTACCATGGACATGATTTTCGCCGCCGCCGACCGCAATATCCCGTTGCGCCTGCAACATGAAAACGTGATGATGGGTGGGCCGGTTCAGATTGAGCGCGGCTATGTCGTGCATACGCCGATCGGCCGCTGGCAAAACAGTATGGTGGTAACCGATAACGTCGCGCTGACTTCTTCGCGCGATGTGATTGAAAACTTGTCTAAAGAAGGTGCGGTGGACAAGGCTTTGATCAGCATTGGTTATTCAAAATGGGGCAAAGGGCAGTTGGAGCGCGAGCTGGCAGAAAATGTTTGGCTGACCGTCCCTGCGGACGAGCATATTCTTTTTGATGTGCCTTACGAGCTTCGTTATGCCGCCGCTTTTGAAAAATTGGGTGTCAATCCGAACGCCTTGGTTTCAGGAGTCGGTCATGCCTGATGCACCCAAAGGCACGGTTTTGGCCTTTGACTTCGGCGAGGCGCGTATCGGCGTGGCGCAGGGCGATGCTGAGTTGGGTATGACTCATCCGCTGGCGACGGTAACCGGCAACAGCAATGATGAGAAATTTGAGGCCATTGCCAAGATGGTCAAAGAATGGCAACCCAAGTATTTTGTGGTCGGCCTGCCGACGCATACCGACGGTACGGAACATGAGCTGACCCGTTTGAGCCGCAAGTTTGGCCGCCGTTTGCACGGACGTTTTAATTTGCCGGTTTATTGGGTGGACGAAAGGATGTCTTCCCTATACGCGGAAAGCCTGCTTGCTGAAGCCCAAGTATTCGGCCGAAAACAAAAATCCGTACTTGACCAAGTAGCGGCGCAGGCGATTTTGCAAGGGTTTTTTGAAGGTGGCGCGGCCGAGTATTTCAATGGCCGCGAAGAATAGCATTATTCCTTATAAAGGCCGTCTGAAACTTGGTTTCAGACGGCCTTTGTTTTGTTACGGCTTTGGGATAAAAGAAGTTTAGTTTGGTTAAGCCTGATTTTTTTCAGTGCAAATTTTGCTACACTCCGTTTTCTTTTTTAGACACAAATACAAGGAAAAAGTCATGGCACTCATGGACAATCTTTTGAATGCGGCTACCCAAATGTTGGGTGGCAACAGCGGAAACGGCGCACAAGGTTCTCTGACCGATATGGCGATGGATTTGGTTAAACAGCATGGCGGCGTGGGCAACCTGATCAACCAACTGCAACAAGGCGGTTTGGGCGATGCCTTGAGCAGCTGGGTATCCAACCAATCCAGCAACCTGCCTGTATCCGGCAGCGACCTGCAAAATGCCTTGGGCAGCGATACCGTAAACCAAATCGCGCAAAAATTCGGCGTGGATGCCGGCCAAGCAGGCGATTTGTTGGCTAAAGTGTTGCCAGACTTGGTCGATAAAGCGACGCCTAACGGCACGGCTCAAGATGCGGATGGCTTCGGCTTGGACGACATCGCTTCTATGCTGCTGAAAAACTTTATGAAATAATGAGTTGAATCCTTATGATAAGGCCGTCTGAATCCGTTCAGACGGCCTTATAACTTTTGGTTTGCGGTAAATAACCAATAAGTCTTTTTCTGATGGAGGCGGATGGCTTATGATGGTCGCTTCATTTCACCAGATAAGAAGGTTATACACATGTCCCGCTTGACCATACACACAGTTGAAACCGCTCCTGAAGCTGCTAAACCACGCATTGAAGCCGTATTGAAAAACAATGGCTTTATTCCTAACCTGATCGGCGTTTTGGCCAATGCGCCTGAAGCTTTGGCGTTTTATCAAGAAGTTGGCAAGCTGAATGCGGCCAACAGCCTGACTGACGGCGAAGTTGAAGTTGTCCAAATCATCGCCGCCCGTACCAACGAATGCGGTTTCTGCGTTGCCGGCCACACCAAACTGGCTACCCTGAAAAAACTGCTGTCTGAACAATCCATCAAAGCTGCACGCGCGTTGGCTGCAGGCGAGTTTGATGATGCCAAACTGGGTGCTTTGGCAACATTCACCCAAGCCGTTATGGCGAAAAAAGGCGCGGTATCCGACGACGAGCTGAAAGCTTTCTTCGATGCAGGCTACAACCAACAGCAAGCCGTTGAAGTCGTCATGGGCGTTGCTTTGGCAACCTTGTGCAACTACGTCAACAACCTTGCCAAAACTGAAATCAACCCTGAATTGCAGGCATTTGCCTAATCTCATCAAAAAAGGCCGTCTGAAAATTCAGACGGCCTTTTAGCAAAAAGCAAGGGATATCCTTGTTGCCAAGAATAATTCATAAGTAGAACCATCTACGCTTCAAACCTTATTCAGAGGAAAAAATCATGACACGCGAAGCTTTACTGAACAATGTTGCCGCACTCGTTAAAAGCAAGCTGAAACCATTAGTGGACGACATCGACCGCAAAGGCCTGTACCCAAAAGAATTTATGCTGGAATTGGGCAAAATCGGCGGTTTTGCCGCGACCGGTACGGTTGAAGAGGGCGGTAACGGTTTAGGTTTGGCAACGCAAATCGCCGTATTGCGCGAAATCGGTAAAGAATGCGGCGCGACTTCGTTCAGCGCATGGTGTCAGGCGGCTTGCGCGTGGTATCTGCATCAATCTCCCAACCAAGCGGTCAAAGACAAATATTTTGCCGATATTCTGCAGGGCAAAGTCTTGGCCGGTACGGGCATGTCCAATACTGTCAAACACCTTGCCGGCATTGAAAAACACAACCTGCAAGCCGAGCGCGTCGAAGGCGGCTACAAAGTCAACGGCGCTTTGCCTTGGGTATCCAATATCGGCGAAGACCACATTTGGGCAAATACCGCCCAAATTGGCGACAGCTATGTGATGTTCATCACCGGCGGTCAATGGGAAGGTGTTACCCTGCAAGATTGCCCTGAGTTCTGCGGTTTGGAAGGCACGCGCACTTACAGCCTGAATTTTAAAGATGTGTTTATTCCCGATGAAGATGTGATTGCTTCGCCTGAGCAGTTCCAGTCTTATATTCCAACTATTAAAGCCGGTTTCATCTTGCTGCAAATGGGTATCGGCGCCGGTGTGATTGACGGTGCGCTCGGCATTATCCGCATGGCCAATGTGGTGAACGCAGAAGTGAACGCTTACCTCGACCACAGTTACGATGAATTGAAAGCCGCTTTGGACGGCGCATGGGCGGAAACCGAACGTCTTGCCGATGATGCGTGGAACAATAAACCCGATACGTTGGCAACCTTGAAACTGCGTGAAGCGGCTGCCGTATTGGCATTGAACGCCACTCAATCTGCCGCATTGCATGCAGGCGCGAAAGGTTATCTGATGCGCAGCCCAGCGCAACGCCGCGTTCGGCGAGGCCATGTTCGTCGCCATCGTAACACCGGCCATCAAACACCTGCGCAAAGAAATCGCCGTTTTGGAAGCAGCGTAATAAATTCAAAATATCAACAATAAGACACACGAAAGGCCGTCTGAAATATGGTTTCAGACGGTCTTTCAAAATGGAAGGAACACCAAATGGCTCAATATATGTGCGGCCCTTGCGGCTGGATTTATGATGAAGATGTCGGCGACCCCGAACACGGCCTGCCGGCAGGTACCAAGTTCGAAGACATCCCCGACGACTGGAAATGCCCTGAATGCGGCGTAGGTAAAGAAGATTTCTACCTTCTGGACTTCACCATATAAATTATCCGATTATTTAATAAAAAGGCCGTCTGAAGTTTCAGACGGCCTTTGTTTGCTTAATCGTCAGGGGTAGAGCGAAACAATGGTTTCAGCCGCTTTGACACAGCTTTCCACGTCGGCAACCAAAGCGATGCGGACGTAGCCTTCGCCCGGATTGCCTTGCTCGGTATCGCGGGCAAGGAAGCGGCCGGGCAACACTTGGATGGCGGCTTTCTGCCACAGGTTGCGCGTGAATGCCAAGTCGTCGCCGTCGGGAACTTTCAGCCAAATGTAGAACGATGCGTCAGGCAGTTTGACATCGAATACCTGTTGCAAAATCGGAATGACGCGGTCGAATTTTTCTTGGTAGAGGCGGCGGTTGGCAATGACGTGTTCTTCGTCGTTCCAAGCGGCAATGCTGGCACGTTGGACAGGAATGCTCATCGCGCTGCCGTGGTAGGTGCGGTAGAGCAGGAAGTTTTTGAGCAACTCGGCATCGCCTGCGACAAAGCCGGAACGCAAACCGGGGACATTGGAGCGTTTGGACAGGCTGGTAAACATCACGATGTTGTGCGTTCCGCGACCTAATTGCGCCGCAGCCTGTAAGCCGCCGATCGGTTTGTCGTCGTCAAAATAAATTTCGGAATAGCATTCGTCAGAGGCAATAACGAAGCCGTATTTGTCTTGCAAATCAAAAATTTCTTTCCAGTCTTCTAATTGCAGGACGCTGCCGCTCGGGTTGTTGGGCGAGCAGACAATCAGGACTTTGGTACGCTGCCACACGTCTTCGGGCAGGCTGCTCCAATCGGGGTTGAAGCTGGGTGCCGGGCAGTTGGCAAAATGGATTTCGCCGCCGCCCAATATAGTCGCGCCTTCGTAAATTTGATAGAAAGGATTGGGACTGATAACGACCGGTTTGGGGTCGTCTGAAGCCGGATTCAAAACGGTTTGGATAAAGGAAAACAATGCTTCCCGGCTGCCCAATACGGGCAGGATTTCATTGTCGGGATTGAGGCTTAAACCATCATAACGGCGGGCAACCCATTCGGCGCAGGCTTGGCGCAGTTCGGGCAGGCCTGCGGTCAGCGGATATTTTTCCAATTCGTGCAGGGAGGCGGTCAGTGCATCGGTGATGACTTTGGGCGTCGGGTGTTTCGGCTCGCCGATTTGCAGATGGATGGGGGTTACGCCTGCGGGTGCGTCAATGCCTTGCATGGCTTCACGCAAGCGGGCAAAAGGATAGGGTTTGAGGTGGTTCAATAATGGATTCATGATGTTTCTGCTGGATAAATTCAGGCGATAATCTTAGCATTTTTTAGATGGATTGGGACAAAAAGGCCGTCTGAAAACAGGGTTGAATGTTTTTCAGACGGCCTTTTGAGTGTTGATACGTTTATTTGGCAGGGATGACGGGTAGGGAACCGTTCAAGAGATATTGAATGGTTTCTTGAACCGTACGGATGGCATTGCCAAAAGGCAGCGGGTCTTTACCGCGGAAAAACAGGCCTTTATCGACTTCACCACGGAATGCGGCGGAAAGTTGGATGTCAATACAGAATTGACCGGCTTTGGCCAAACCGTCGCGCAAGCCGCAGCTGGTCAGGCAGTTCAGGCCTTGGGTGCAACGGCGCGGATCGTTTTTGGCGTTGGCTTGCAATTTGGCTTCGCGTTTGATGTAGCTGTCGAGGAATTTGGTGCGCACGCCGCGTGCAGGCAAGCCGGCAACAGACATGAATTCAACCACTTTTTCGGTTTCTGCACCGGCGAGCGTTTTTTTGAAGTTGATGTGGGCATCGCCTTCTTCGGTTACGGCAAATGCGGTACCGATTTGGACGGCGGATGCGCCCCAGTTTTTCAAGGCTGTTTTGACTTTTTCAAAGTTTGCCATACCGCCGGCGAGTACCAACGGAATTTTTTCGCTTTCCAAACCTAAGTTTTTGAATACTTCAAATGTCTCTTCAATGACGCGTTTGAACTCGAATTTGGCATCGTTCACGCCGTCAACGGTTGCCGCACCCAAGTGGCCGGCTGCGTGGGCAGGGTGTTCGATAACGATGGCATCGGGCAAAACGCCTTTTTTCATCCAACGTTTCAAAACGATATTGATACCGCGTGATTCGGACAAGATAGGGAAAAGGGCGACATCTTTGTGATAGCCCTCGGCCATTTCCGGCAGATCCAAAGGCAAACCTGCGCCCATCACAATCTCGTCTGCACCGGATTCACAGGCCTGACGGACGTAGGCGGCATGGTCTTTGACGGCTTTCATGACGTTGACGGCAATCATGCCCTTGCCTTCTGAATCGGCTTTGGCTTTTTTGATTTCACGGTCAAGCGCGATGCAGTTGAGGCGGGTGTATTTTTCTTCGCTGGAATCGATTTTTGATTCGGCCAGCAAATCTTCGTGCAAGTGGCGCAAATCGACGCTGGCGATGGTACCTACGCCGTTTTCGCGCGCAACCGCGCTGGAGAGTTTTGATGCGGAAACGCCTACACCCATACCGCCTTGTACAACGGGAATCAGTGATTTGCCACGGATAATCAATGGGTCAAAGTTGTTTTGCATGGATGCTCCTTCATAGATTCTGGATGGTACCGTCTGAAATCCTATGAAATGGATTGGATAACGGACTGATGTGTATATAAATAAGTGTGTTTTTCGCCGCCGTTTTTCAGACGGCATGAGGCGTGTTTTTAAAATTTTAGGAATTATACTCTAAGTTAATGTAAAAATTAGAGTATTAATACAGTTTTTTTGAAGGAAAAATTGAAAAGTATTGTTAATAAAGGAATAAATTTTATGATGAGTTGGATTGAGGGGGAGAAATTGCAAACAAAATCTACAAAGAAAAAGGCCGTCTAAAATTTCAGACGGCCTTAAGTATGGGAATCAGACGGATGTCAGATTACATTTGTTTTTTAGCAGCATCAATGGCGCGTTGATCAGGGTTGATCAAGATTTCAACGCGGCGGTTTTGTGCGCGGCCTTCAACAGTAGCGTTGGAGGCGATTGGTTGACGGGAGCCGTAACCGAAAGTGCTCAAACGGGTGCTGCTTACGCCACGGGATTGCAGGAAGGTAGCAACAGATTCGGCGCGGTTGCGAGACAATGGCTCGTTGATGGCGTCGTTACCGGTGTTGTCGGTGTGGCCATTGATGGTCAAAGTCGTGTCAGGATATTGAACCAAAGTTTGCGCAGCGGCAGACAAGGCGCTTTGAGCATGGCCACTCAGGGCAGCGCTGCCGGTAGCGAAGGTTACGTTTTCAGGCATAACCAGTTTGATTTGGTTGCCTTGACGTTCAACTTCGATGTTGGTGTTGGCCAAGCTTTGACGCAGTTTTTTCTCTTGGTAGTCCATGTAACCGCCGATACCGGCACCTACTGCACCACAAGCCAATGCGGAGTTACGCGCGCCTTTGCCGCCGTGGGTCAGCGCACCAACGATACCGCAAACAGCCGCACCGCCCAAACCGTACATAGCGGTTTTGCTGGCGGATTGTTGACCGGTAGCAGGATCAGTTACACAGCCGGTGAGCGCCAAAGGAATTGCAGTAGCAATAACGGTCAGTGGTTTCAAGAATTTCATGTCGTATCCTCTTTTTAGATGACGGCTCGGGCCGTCTGAAAAAATGAATAAAAACCGCGTGGGTCGTTACGAATTAATGATACCGAATATCCGAAACGCAAAAGAACGGGTTTAACCCGATATTACGAAAATATTTGCCAGTTAACATAATTCTGAAGCATTTCTGCATTTCTCCGACAGTTTGGTCATTTTGCCGCGAAATAACAAGCAAAGTTTTTTACAGTTTCTTCCGTTTTTTCTGCTTGCGGCGATACCAGTTGACGAATGCCCATTTCAATCTGACCTTGACATCGTATCCCACTGAACCTGCACCCAGTATGAGCAAAACGGCGGAAACGGGCAGGGCGAAATGATGGCCGACCAGATGATAACCCCATGCGCCAACCACGCCGCCCAGCAAAAACGACAGCATCAAGCCGCTTAAAAGCCACATTTTCGGTTTGTTGACGCGGACGTGCGGCAGGCGCGGATGATGCTGTTTGGAGTAATAAAGCGCGCGTGAAATTTCAATGCCCAAGTCGGTCGCCGTACCGGTCATGTGGGTGGAGCGGATGGCACCGCCGGAAAGAAGCGTGATAACCGTATTGTGCATGCCCATAATAAAACACAATAAAAACAATGCTAAAGACGGCATAATAAAATCAGAGCCGCCAAAATCCCATTCCATCGCGGCAATACCGAACCAACCGAATATCAACAGATAAACTGCTTCCAGCCACATGGAAAACCCAAAGCTGCCACGGAAACGCATCTGCTGCGTCCACAAAATCACCCAACCCGAATGCGCGGCACCGGCAACAAAACATAACACGCTGATTGTGGCAATAATGGCCACACTCCACTCTTGAAGATACAAAACATCTGCCAACAGCGACATTGAGCCGGTAACGTGGGAGGTATAACGTGAGAATGCGAAGTAACCGCCGGCATTAATCGCACCGGCAAGAAAGGCCATGATGTAGCCCAGCCGTCTAAAACGGGCATCGGAAATATTGTGTTCGTGCAGATACGGACGGTCCGCCTGCCAAAACGGCGGCGTGTGTTGCCTGTGGTGGCGCAATCGGTAGGAGTGGGGCGGTTTGTCGTCGTTCATTGATTGAGGGTAGGAGCGAGCATTTATATTGGGTGTATTTTATATGCAACTGCCTGCTGCCAAGAACAAATAATATGAAAGTGTCCCCAAGTTGCCACACTTGCCCATTACAAGATGAGGGCGTACATTAATAGCTATACATGACTATAAGGAAACATCCGATGAATCCTATCCGCCTGACTTTATTGATTGGTGCTGCCGCATTACTTGCCGCCTGCGCCACCACGCCTGAGCAAAAAGCCGCACGCGCCCAAGCGCAGAAACGCTATGAGCAGGATCTTCAAGTACATCTTGCTGCCCAATGCGATCAGGAGACTGCCGCGCTGATCCGCCGCAAATTTGACGAAGAAGGCAAACCCGGTGCCGCAACTGCGGAACAAAAAGCCTTCCGCCTCAAATATATCGACAAAGTTTCCGATCCGATGTTCCAAGCCTGCTACAAAATGGCATGGCAAAACTATATTTCTCAAGAACAGCTGCGCGAAGCCCGTTACTATCGTTATTACGACGATTGGGGCTATCCGTTTGGCCGTTATCCTTGGTGGTGGTAAGGTATTAACAAACTTTAGGGCCGTCTGAAAGCATATATTTATTGGTTTCAGACGGCCTAAGGTTTATTGAAACGGCAATAACGTTTACAATAGCCGCCTATTCAAACACAATACCCACCACCCATGAACATCTGGCTTGGACAGCGACACGCGCCCAAATTTCCGCAAGGAGCCGCCGTAACCATCGGCAACTTCGATGGCGTACACCTCGGGCACAAACACATTCTACAAAAACTCAAACGAGAGGCAGACCAGCGCGGTCTGCCTGTTGTCGTTGTTGTTTTTGAGCCTCAGCCCAAAGAATTTTTTGCGCGCAAAGCCGGGAAAAAGCTGCCTTACCGCATCAGCCCGCTGCGTACCAAATTGCGCCTTTTGCGTGAAACCGGCTGCGTGGATGCCGTTTGGGTCTTGCGTTTTAACCAAGCTTTCTCCGATATGAGCGCGCAAGCGTTTATCGACCAGCTTTTGCGCCAAACGCTCAACACGCGTTATTTGTTGATTGGCGACGATTTCCGTTTCGGTGCCGGCCGTGAAGGCTGTTTTGAACTCTTGGCTCAACAGCCCGATATGCAAACCGAGCGCACGCCGTCCGTTATCGTTGAAGACATCCGTACCAGCAGTACCGCCGTCCGCCAAGCCCTTTCAGACGGCAAGTTGGAATACGCCAAAAGACTATTGGGCCATGATTACGTTTTAAGCGGCAAGGTCAAACACGGACAAAAACTCGGCCGCACCATCAACGCGCCTACCGCCAATGTCCAGCTTCCTCCGTATCATTATGCGCTAAGCGGCGTATTTGTCGTTGAAGCAGATGGCACATTCGGTACGCGCCGAGGCGTTGCCAGCTTTGGTTTTAACCCCACTGTCAGCAACAACCGCTCGCAAAAGCTGGAAGTCCATCTGTTCGATTTCAACGGCGATTTGTACGGACAACGTATCTTCGTTCGCTTCCTGCACAAACTGCGTGACGAGAAAAAATTTGAGAGTATCGAAGCATTGAAAACCCAAATTTTGCAAGATATGGAAGATGCAAGGGTTTGGGAAGCATAGAAACGCTTCTAGAAGCTTATAAAATCAAGACAATTGGGCTACAATAAGTCCTTTGAATTTTTTCAGACGGCCTGTTCTTTTCAAAATGAGCAATCAGGCCGTCTGAAACCGAAATACCGCAACAATAGAGATCAAAAAATGACCGATTACAGTAAAACCGTAAACCTGCTCGAGAGCCCGTTTCCAATGCGCGGCAATCTTGCCAAGCGCGAGCCTGCATGGCTGAAAAGCTGGTACGAGCAAAAACGCTATCAAAAACTGCGAGAAATCGCCAAAGGCCGTCCGAAATTTATTCTGCACGACGGTCCTCCGTATGCCAACGGCGACATCCACATCGGTCATGCCGTCAATAAAATTCTCAAAGACATCATTATCCGCAGCAAAACCCAAGCCGGTTTTGACGCGCCTTATGTACCGGGTTGGGATTGCCACGGTTTGCCTATCGAAGTAATGGTAGAAAAACTGCACGGCAAAGATATGCCTAAAGCCCGTTTCCGCGAATTGTGCCGCGAATATGCCGCCGAACAGATTGCCCGCCAGAAAAAAGACTTTATTCGCTTGGGTGTGTTGGGCGACTGGGATAATCCTTACCTGACCATGGATTTCAAAACCGAAGCCGATACCGTGCGTATGCTCGGCGAAATCTACAAATCCGGCTATCTCTACCGCGGCGCGAAACCGGTTCAGTTCTGCTTGGACTGCGGCTCTTCGCTGGCCGAAGCCGAAGTGGAATATAAAGACAAAGTATCGCCTGCGATTGACGTCGGTTATCCGTTTAAAGACACTGCCGCGCTTGCCGCCGCATTCGGTTTGGCAAGTATCGAAGGCAAAGCATTTGCCGTTATTTGGACAACCACGCCTTGGACTTTGCCTGCGAGCCAAGCTGTTTCAGCTGGCGCAGACGTGGTGTATCAACTGATTGATACGCCTAAAGGCAAATTGGTGTTGGCTAAAGATTTGGCAGAAGATGCGCTCAAACGCTACGGTTTTGCTTCAGACGACCTAAATGTATTGGCAGAAACCACAGGTGACAAGCTGGAAAACCTGCACATGAATCATCCGTTCCTCGAACGCGATATTCCCATGCTCAATGGCGACCACGTTACCACCGATGCCGGTACCGGCTTGGTGCATACTGCGCCTGCTCATGGTCTGGAAGACTACGCTGTCTGCAATAAATACGGCATTGAGCTTTACAACCCTGTAAATGCCGAAGGCAAATACATCAGTGAAACACCTCGTGTTGCTGGTATGCGAGTTTGGGAAGCCAATCCCGTTATCCTGCAATGGTTGGAAGAAACCGGCAACCTCTTGGCAAGCAGCAAAATCGAACACAGCTATGCACACTGCTGGCGCCACAAAACCCCGCTGATTTACCGTGCGACCGGCCAATGGTTTGTCGGTATGGACAAAGCAGGTGCCGACGGTAAAACCCTGCGCGACAAAGCCATCAAAGCCGTTGATGACACCGAATTCTTCCCATCATGGGGTCGTGCGCGTTTAGAAGCCATGATTGAAGGTCGTCCTGACTGGGTGGTTTCTCGCCAACGCTATTGGGGCACACCGATGACTTTCTTTGTTCACAAAGAGACTGGTGAATTGCATCCAAACTCTGCCGAGTTGTTGGAAAAAGTTGCCCAAAAAATCGAAGGAAAAGGCATCGAAGCATGGTTCTCTCTTGATAAGAGCGAACTCTTGAGCGCGGAAGATTGTGAAAATTACGACAAACTTTCCGACACTATGGACGTATGGTTCGACTCCGGCTCGACCCATTATTCCGTCTTGAAACAACGCGAAGAATTGGAATGGCCCGCCGACCTCTACCTCGAAGGCAGCGACCAACACCGCGGCTGGTTCCAATCGTCTATGTTGACCGGTTGTGCCTCATCAATGGGTCGCGCGCCATACAAACAGCTGCTGACCCATGGTTTCGTGGTTGACCAAAACGGCCGCAAAATGTCGAAATCCATCGGTAACGTTGTTGCACCGCAAGAAGTTTACAACGAATTCGGCGCAGACATCCTGCGCCTGTGGGCGGCATCTACCGATTACAGCGGCGAATTGGCGATTTCCAAAGAAATCCTTAAGCGCGTAACTGAAAGCTATCGTCGTATCCGCAATACCTTGAGCTTCCTGTTTGCCAACCTCAGCGACTTCAATCCTATTGAAGATGCCGTACCGCAGGCAGACATGGTCGAAATCGACCGCTACGCCGTGGTATTGGCACGTCAGCTGCAAGAGCGTCTGGCAGGCGATTACTATCCGCGCTATGCCTTCCATTTTGCCGTAAAAGACATTGTTTCTTTCTGCTCGGAAGACTTGGGCGCGTTCTACCTCGATATTCTGAAAGACCGCCTCTACACCACCAAAGCAGACAGCCATGCACGACGCAGCGCGCAAACTGCCCTGTATCACATCACACGCAGTTTGGTTCTGCTGATTGCTCCGATTTTGTGCTTCACCGGCGAGGAAGCATGGGATATTATCGGTGGCGGCGAAGAAGACAGCGTCCTCTTCCACACATGGCATGAGTTCCCATCTATCAATGAAAAAGCCGAAGCCGAATTGGTGAAAAAATGGACGGCAATCCGCGAAGCACGCGAAGCAGTAACTGCCGCCATCGAACCTCTGCGTACGGATAAAACAGTCGGTTCTTCATTGCAAGCCGAAGCCGAAATTACGGCTCCGGAAGAAATTGCCGATTATCTGAACACTTTGGGCGAAGAATTGCGTTTTGCTTTGCTGGTGTCTAAAGCAGAAGTGAAAGTAGGTGATGAACTTGCTGTAACCGCTAAAGCCAGCGATGGTGAAAAATGCGAACGCTGCTGGCACTACACCCACGATGTAGGCGCAGTTGCAGGCCATGAAACCATCTGTAAACGTTGTGCCGACAACGTTGACGGTAAAGGCGAAGACAGATATTACGCTTAATGGTTTGGTCTAAGATAAAGGCCGTCTGAAAACTTTGGAAATAGGTTTTCAGACGGCCTTTGTTTATTGAATCTGTTTCATATAACGGATTGATTTTGAAGGGTAATTGGGATTTGTAGTTTTGATAAATAGAGATAGTCAGTATAGGTATAGTGGATTTGACGTATATTGAGAAATATATTCTCGTAGAAAGCACTTTTCAAAGGGCCTTACTATCTGTGGGGTATGGATGTATTTTGAACCTTCAAATAGCCTCATATTTACATTTTCTCATTGAACGGAAACTATATTTCTCTTTCGTTTTATCCAATATAAAAGGCCGTCTGAAACAAGTTTTCAGACGGCCTTTAGCTATTCTATTGCTTAGTAGAAATTAACGTGCAGAGCAAGAAGTTTCTACTTTGTTGCCGTATGGGTCAGTGAAGCCGAAGAATGCTTCGCTGCCTTTTTGATGCCATTCAGCGCCTTTGCCGAATAGGCCTTGGTTGGCAACATAGCGTTCGCCTGAACCTGCAACGGCAGAAGACAGGGTGGCAACTTTGTCGTCCAGACGCAGTTCAACTTGGTTGGTGCTCAGGTTGCGGACTTGTACAGACAGGCCGTTTTCGCAGCTGAATGATTGAACACGGCCATGGTTATGCATGTCATGATGTTGGTGGCCATATTCGTGTGCATGATTGTGCTCATGACGTTGACCATGGTCATGGCGATGGGCTTCAGGTGCGGCACAGGCAGCGAGGCTCATGGCGGCGGCAATTGCAAGCAGGGCTTTTACTTTCATTTTTGACTCCTATGGTCAGTGTTGAAGGAAGAATGTAGCGGCATGTTATAAATATCTTTATGGCTTCACAATAGGGATAACCATTATTTACTTTTCCTTCCTGTTTCCGGGAGTATGGCAGGATTCTTTGTAGTTTTGATATGAATGATTAATGCCGTTTGAAAAAAAGCCGCACTTGCGCTAGAGGTAAACGAAAGTGCGGAAAATTCAGAGAGTTACATTGAAAGAAGGATGGGACAGCTTAACGCTGGCGTGCTTTAAAACGGGGATTGCTCTTGCAAATGACGTACACTTTGCCTTTTCGGCGGACAATTTGGCAGTCGCGGTGTCGTTTTTTTGCAGTTTTCAGAGATGAGAGGACTTGCATCATTTATCCTTTCTGAAAGAAGACATCATGGATTGGTAACGTTGGTTGAATTTGCTGGCGCGACCTTCAATATTGACGTTGCGTTGTTTGCCTGTGTATACGGGGTGGGACGCGGAAGAGGTATCAAGAGAGAAGAGGGGATACTCTACTCCGTCTTTCCAAACCATGGTCTTTCCGTGGGTATTGGCGCATGAACGGATGAGCCATCCTTGGTCTGCACCGCTGTCGTAAAACAGGACGGTACGATAGTTGTCTGGGTGGATATCGGGTTTCATTTCTTTCTCCAGTGAGTGTTATGGTATAACATTATACTCTTAGAAAAAGAGCAGGCAAGTGTTTTTTGGTTTTTCTTTATCACGGGGTTGCGGCATTTTGATAAAATATGCTGTTTCAGACGGCCTATTTTTTCATGAGGCCGTCTGAATATTTTGTTTTCTGATGATAGGGATATGATGTATTTGTATAAGGGTTTCAGATTGGGTGGTGCGGTAAGCAAGGTGATGCCGATTGTCCATGTATTGTCCAAGCTGGGGCTGTTGTTTTCACTGCTGTTGGCTGTGCCGACACTGATGTCGTATTTTTATCACGACAGCGCGTTTTTCGTGTTTGCCTACACGGCTTTGACGGTATTGCTGGTGTCGTGCGTTACTTGGGTGTTGACTCTGCGTTTCAATCGTGAATTGCGGCCGCGTGACGGATTTACCCTGGTATTGATGCTGTGGCTGGCCTTTGCCGTCGTGGCGGCGATGCCGATTTATTTCTATATGCCGTCCATGAGTTTCACCGATGCGTTTTTTGAAGCGATGTCGGGGCTGACGACAACGGGGGCAACAGTGATTTCCGGCTTGGATACGCTGGCACCGTCGGTGAATTTTTGGCGGCACATGCTCAACTGGCTTGGCGGTATGGGTATTATCGTGTTGGCTGTGGCGATTTTGCCGATGTTGGGTGTGGGAGGGACGCAGCTTTTCAAAGCGGAAATTCCGGGTATGGATAAGGAAAGCAAGATGGCTCCCCGCATTTCGCAAGTGGCTAAACGGCTGTGGTTTGCCTATGCGCTGACAACTGCTGCCGCCTTTGTATCCTTGCATATTGCCGGCATGGGCTGGTTTGATGCCTTGTGCCATGCGATGTCGGCTGTGGCCTTGGGCGGTTTTTCGACACATGATGACAGCGTTGCCTATTTTAATTCTGTAGCAGTCGAATGGACGTTGATGTTTTTTACTGTCTGGGGCGGTATCAATTTCGCCAGCCACTTTACTGCGCTGGGCAACCGCTCCTTGCAGGTGTATTGGAAAGATGAAGAATGCCGCACCATGCTGCTGGTTTTGTCGGGCAGTATTTTGATTTCGGCATTGTATTTATGGCAGCAGGACGTTTATCAAAGCCTTGGCGAAGCTTTGCGCTTTGTCAGCTTCAACTTTGTGTCCATCGGATTGGCAAGCGGTTTCTCCAATGCAGACTTTGCCCAATGGCCGTTGATTGTGTCGCTGTGGATGTTTTTCCTGTCGAACGTATTGGCAAGTTCAGGCTCTATGGGGGGCGGTATTAAAAACGTGCGTGCGTTGGTGTTATTCAAATTCAGCTTGCGCGAAATGTTGATTTTGCTGCACCCGCGTGCGGTTCGTACGGTAAAGGTCAACAACCGTTCCATTCCGGATCGCATGGCGCTGACCGTCATGTCGTTCATCTTTATTTACTTTATGACGGTCATCGTATTCAGCTTTTTACTGATGGCGGCAGGCTTGGACTTTTTATCCGCCTTTACGGCAGTCATTGCCTGTATTACCAATGCAGGGCCGGGTTTGGGGGCAGTCGGTCCGTCACATAATTATGCTGTGCTGAGCGATGTGCAGAAATGGCTGTGTACGGCGGTGATGTTGTTGGGACGTTTGGAGATTTTTACCGTTCTGATTTTGCTAACTCCGGCATATTGGAAGAAATAAGTGTGAGAAAAAGGCCGTCTGAAATTTCAGACGGCCTTTTTATAATGGCTGGGCTTAAGCGTATTGTTTGAGCAATTCTTTGAATTGTTCGCCAGTTTCAGGGTGTTTCAAACCATAAGCCACGGTTGCTTCAAGGTAACCCAATTTGCTGCCGCAGTCGTAGCGTTTGCCATCAAACGCATGAGCCAACACAAACTCATGGTCGAGCAGGCGGGCGATACCGTCTGTCAGTTGGATTTCGTTACCGGCGCCGCTGGGCAGGTTGGTCAACAAGTCAAAAATACGCGGAGTCAGGATGTAGCGGCCGACAACTGCGAGGTTGGAAGGCGCTTCTTCCGGTTTGGGTTTTTCAACTATGTTGGTGATACGTTGATAGCTTTTTAGCTTTTCAACTTCAACGATACCGTAAGAGCCTGTTTGGGAAGGGTCGACGGTTTCAACGCCCAAAATGCTGTTACCGCTTTGGTTGTACACATCAACCATCTGTTTCAATGCACCTTTAGGCGCATCAATCAAATCGTCTGCCAAAATAACGGCAAAAGGTTCATTACCAACGGCAGCCTGCGCGCACAATACGGCATGACCCAAACCCAATGCTTCAGTTTGACGGATGTACATGCAGGTAATGTTGGGAGGCAGGATATCGCGAACGTGCTCCAACAGCTTGTCTTTTTGACGCAATTCCAATTCGGTTTCCAACTCGTATGCTTTGTCGAAGTGGTCTTCGATACTGCGTTTGTTACGGCCGGTGATGAACACCATTTCAGTACAGCCGACTTCAACCGCTTCTTCAACTGCATATTGAATCAGAGGTTTGTCTACGATAGGCAGCATTTCTTTGGGGCTGGCTTTGGTCGCAGGCAAGAAACGGGTGCCCATACCGGCAACGGGGAAGACGCATTTTTTAATGGGTTTCATATTATTATCCTATTTTAACTGTGGGTTTATACCCCAAAAAGTGTAAAGATGTAGTCGTATGTAATGATAATACCACATGATAAAGTATCAGACGGTCTGAAAAGGAGGATTGGTCATAGATACTGTCTTATCCTAGCAACGTCAGTAATTCTTCTTCGCTCAATACGACCACGCCCAACGTTTGGGCTTTTTCCAATTTACTGCCTGCGGCTTCTCCGGCGACAACGTAGTCGGTTTTTTTGGATACGCTACCAGAAACTTTACCGCCGGCAGCCTCAATCATGGCTTGGGCTTGGTCGCGTTTGAGCGTGGGTAAAGTTCCTGTTAATACAAAGGTTTTTCCTGCTATGGTCTCATTGATGCCGTCTGAAATCGTTTCATCTTGAAGCTCAGGCAGCTTTTGATCAAAGAAAGTTTTCATATTTTCAAGCAGGGCTGCGTTTTGCAGTTTACTGCGCCATGTTTGCCAATCGGCAGGCAACGCTTTGTCAGTTTGCAAACCTTCTATGCTTTGTCCGGCAAGCTCCCATAAGGCCAGTGCTTTGGTTTCGCTGATTTTAAAATCAGGCAGGCGGGCAATCCAGCGTTGCGGCTCGGCATAGCGCAACGGCGGGATAGTGACAGCCTGGCTTTGCGGGGCAACACCTACAGCCAGCAGTTCGTCTATCATCGCCTGTTGCGCTTCTTGGGCAAAAAAGTGGGCGATGGAGCGGGCAACCACCGTGCCGATATCGGGCAGGCAGGCGAGGATGGGTTCGGGTGCATGGCGGACGTGTTCCAGTGTACCGAATGCCTGCGCCAGCGTTTTGGCGGTGCGTTCGCCGACGTGACGGATACCGAGGGCAAAAAGGAAGCGGGCAAGTTCAGGCGTTTTGCTGGCTTCTATGCCTGCGAGGATGTTTTCCGCCCATTTAGTTGGCTGTTTTTTACTGGTTTTGCTAAGCAGGGCATTGCCGCTCTCGCTTTCAAAGTCTTCAATCTCACTGTTTGATGGTTCTTCCTCATTAGCTGACGCTTTATCCGCCGTTTCCTTCATTTTTTGCAGGGTTGGGATATCGAGGCGGTAGAGGTCGGCGAAATGACGAACCAAATCTTGTGCTACCAGTTGCTCGATTTGTTTTTGTCCAAGTCCGTCGATGTCCATGGCTTTGCGTGAGGCGAAGTGGATTAAACCTTGCGCGCGTTGTGCTTGGCAAAGCATACCGCCGCTGCATCGGGCAACCGCTTCGCCTTCTTCGCGTTCGATTTCGCTGTGACAGATAGGGCAATGGGTGGGCAGGCGGTAAGGTTTGTGAAGCGGTTCGGAGCGGGTTTCAGAAGGTATTTCGGCAAACAAATCGTCTTGCAGGCCGTCTGAAACAGCAATGTTGGTATCCTGCATTGGGCGGCGTTCAAAAATTACGCGCACCACCTCGGGAATCACGTCTCCGGCACGGCGCACGACAACTGTATCGCCAACGCGCACGTCTTTGCGCGATACTTCGTCCTGATTGTGCAGGGTAGCGTTGGTAACGGTAACGCCGCCGACGAATACAGGTTGCAGGCGGGCGACGGGGGTTACTGCGCCGGTGCGCCCGATTTGTACATCAATGGCTTCGACAATGGTCAATGCTTCTTCGGCAGGAAATTTGTGGGCAATGGCCCAGCGCGGCGCGCGTGAGATGAAACCCAGTTTTTCTTGTTGTGCCAGACTGTTGACTTTGACCACCATACCATCGATTTCGTAAGGCAAAGTAGGGCGTTTTTGCTGCATTTGTTCGTAAAACGCCAATACTTCTTCGATATTTGGGAAGCAGCCGAAATTACCATCAGGCAGGCTGAAGCCAAGCTCTTTACAGTAGCCCAGCTCTTGCAGGTGTTCTTCTGCGATAAAACCGCCTTGTTGTCGGGCGATGGAATAGGGGAAGAAATGCAGTTTGCGCTGTGCCGTAATGCGCGAATCGAGTTGGCGCAGACTGCCGGCGGCGGCATTGCGCGGATTGGCGAAAGGTTTTTGTCCGTTTTCAGCCTGTCGTTCGTTTAAAGCGGCAAAATCGGCTTTAAGCATCAGTACTTCGCCGCGTATTTCGATAAACTCGGGAATGTTTTCTCCATGCAGACGCAGGGGGATGTTGGATACGGTTTTGACGTTTTGGGTAACGTCTTCGCCTGTGGTGCCGTCTCCACGGGTTGCCGCTTGAGTCAATACGCCGTCGAGGTACAGCAGGCTGATGGCCAGACCGTCAAATTTAGGTTCGATAACGTATTCTGGTTTTTCTCCGTTTAATCCGCCACGAACGCGCTCATCGAAAGCATACATTTCGGCATGGTCAAACACGCCGTTTTCATCTTGTGGCGAGAAGGCGTTGGTCAGCGACAGCATCGGTACTTCGTGGCGCACTTCGGCAAAGCCTGCCAAAGGCTCGCCACCGACGCGCTGTGTCGGGCTGTCGGGCAGTTTCAATTCAGGGTGATTCAGCTCCAATGCTTCAAGCTCACGGAACAATTTGTCGTATTCGGCATCGGGTACGCTGGGTGTATCTAGGGTGTAGTATTCGTAGGCGTAGCGGTTGAGGAGGTTGGTCAGGTATTTGATACGTTGTGCGGTCGGATTCATGAGCAATCGAAATAGAGTTTTCAGACGGCCTGATGATAGAGAGACCGTCTGAAAATCGATAAATATTGAAGACGAAGGGATTCTACCTGAAAAAAAGCGGATATGCCGTCATTGCATATCCGCTTTTTGATTGGGGAAGTTTAAGAGAACAGGCGCAGGGCTTGTTTGCTGCCGGGTTTGATGCCGACTTTAAGCATTTCTTCCTGACGGGCCAAAACGTAGTTGCGTACGTCTTTAAGCCATTGGGTGGAAACTTCTTCCATTTGGTCGTTAACCAAATCCAAGCTGAGTTGGCCGGAGAGTTTGACTGCCAAGTCCATGAATTTGTCGAAAGTTTTTTCGCCGGCAGGAACATGCGGAATATCCAAAAGCATGCTGAAGCCGCGGTAGGCTTGGTTGTCCAGCAAAGGATTGGTAAACGGTTTGTTGTCCAAAGTATGGATGGAGAACAATTGAGGGTTGTTGTTGTCGCCGAAGTGGAACGCGCCGTCTTCGCCCAGTTTGAAGCCTGTATCTTCCACGGCGGCACGCAATTCTACGCCGCTGATATTGGAATGGGAAACCAAGTGAATGGCGATGGTTTGGTCAACACGCGCACAGAATTGGTCGAGGGCTTGCGCGACTTCGGTGAAAGCATCCAAGTCGGTATGCAAAACTTTGCCGTCCATCAGTTGGGCAAAAGCATCAACCTGTTGGTCGAAGTGTTGCAGCTCTTCACGCGCTGCCAAACCGTTACGGCTGACAGCTTGCAGGCCCATAACGAAGCCTTGGTAGTAAACGCCCGGAATCGGCTCGGCAACGCGGAAATGGTCGTCCATGGTGCAACCGATGATTTGGAAGCGGTGTGTGCTGGAAAGGCGCGGCAGTGCGTGCAATTCTTGGGCTTGTTTCAGGGAGATGTAGGCCATGTAGTCGAAGCGCGGGTCAAACCAAGGCAACTCGACTTGAGACAATTCGTCCAAGCTGATCAATGGTACTTGTGCCACAGGTTCGGCTTCGGTTTCAACCGGAGCAAAAGCGGCTTCGGCAGGATTTATAGTAATTTCGTTGTTCAAACCGATAACGGTGTGTTGGACTTTTTCTTCTGCGGAAAAGTCGTCTTCCACGGCCAGCTCGACATCGGTTTTAAGTTGGGCAGGATGAGCCAGTTTGGCTTTTGCCGCGTAGATTTCATCTTGCTCTTGCAGGTTGCGCAATGCCTCTTCGGTTTTTTTGTTTTTCTTGATAAACAAACCTTGGCCGCCGGTTTCTTTGCTGTCGCGGACGTGCTTGGTTTTGCTGGTCAAAAGTGCATCCTTATCGGAATGGCCGAATTGTTCGCGCACTTGTTTGCGGTATTGGTTTTCCTGGTACATATTGTAACCGATGACAGCCAAAAGGGCGGCGAGGGCTAAGACGATGAAAATCATGGAGTAATCACTTTTTAAAAAGGCAGCATTCCGTCTTTTTCAGGGTGCGGAATCTTGCTGCGTGGGAAGTTCGTTGGAGCCGGACTTTATGCGTCCGAATGAATAGCTGAATTATAACGAAAATAAACGGTTGTGACAGCATTATGTCTGCCAATCAGTGTTCAGGCCGTCTGAAAGTTATCCGTGCCGGATGGGGAAACCTGCTTTTTGAAGGCGTGGCCAATCGAAGAAATGTCCAGGATCGGTTTTCCTGTCCGGAGCGATGTCCTGATGACCGGTAATGGCCTGAATCGGGTAATGTTCGGAAATGGCGGTCAGCAAGGCTTGCAGGCTGGTGTATTGTGCTTCGGTAAAAGGCTCGAAATCGCAGCCTTCCAATTCGATACCGATGGAGAAGGTATTGCATTTTTCTCTGCCTTGAAATGACGATACACCGGCATGATAGGCCATATCGTCGCAGGAAACGAATTGGACGGTTTCGCCCTTACGGCTGATGAAAAAATGGCTGGAGACGCGCAGGGTGTGGATGATGCTGAAAAAAGGATGCTCGTCAGGGTTGATTTGGTTGGTAAACAATTTTTCCACCGCACCCGTGTTGTACTCAAAAGGAGGGAGGGAAATATTGTGGAGGACAACCAATGAGATGTCTTCATCCGGTTCTCGCGGGCTGAAATTGGGCGAATGAGTTTGACGTGCATTCAGCCAACGGCCGCTTTGCCAAGTGTTTTTTGAAGGAGAATTCATGGTTTCAGACGGCCTTTCGGGATAGGAAAATATACGTTGGGTAAGGTGGAGGGCGTGGTGGACTTGTTTTCGGTTATACTGTCGCCCGACACGTTCACAAACCAAGAATCCTACCATGCTGAAAAAATTGTTGAAATGGCTGGCCGTATTTTTGACGGCATTTGCCGCCGTGGTTGCCGCATTGTTGTTTGTTCCGAAAGACAACGGCAAACCATACCGTATTACCATTACCAAAAACCAAGGTATCTCTTCCGTCAGCCGCAAACTGGCTCAAGACGGCATCGTTTATAACCGTTATGTGCTGGTAGCCGCCGCATATGTGATGGGCGGACACAACCAACTCAATGCCGGCTCTTACCGCCTGTCTGCCAAAGTATCGGCTTGGGACATTTTAAAACGCATTAAAAAAGGCCGCCCTGACTCGGTCAGCGTGCAAATTTTGGAAGGCGCGCGTTTTGCACAAATGCGCCGTATTATCGATAACACTGCCGACATTGCCCACGATACGCGCGGTTGGAGTGATGAAAAACTGATGGCCGAAGTGGCACCCGATGCCTTGAGCAGCAATCCCGAAGGACAGTTTTTCCCGGATAGTTACGAAATTGATGCCGGCGGCAGCGATCTTCAAATTTACAAAATCGCCTACCGTAAGATGCGGGAAAACCTGCAAGAAGCATGGGATGACCGTCAAAGCGGCCTGCCTTATAAAAATCCGTACGAAATGCTGATTATGGCGAGTCTGATTGAAAAAGAAACCGCGCACGAAGACGACCGCGCCCATGTGGCCGCTGTATTCGTCAACCGCCTGAATATCGGTATGCGCCTGCAAACTGACCCGACCGTCATCTATGGTATGGGCGATGCGTATAAAGGCAGAATCCGCAAGGCCGACCTGCAACGCGATACGCCTTACAATACCTACACGCGCAGCGGCTTGACGCCGACGCCGATTGCGCTTCCCGGCAAGGCCGCGCTTGAAGCAGCAGGCCATCCGTCTGATGAAAAATATCTGTATTTCGTCTCAAAAATGGATGGTACGGGCTTGAGCGAGTTCAGCCATAATCTTTCTGAACACAACGCTGCCGTACGCAAATATATTTTGAAGAAATAAACCGAATAGGCCGTCTGAAACATTTATAATCCCTGTTTCAGACGGCCTTTAAATTGAAGATATCCATATGAAACCCAGATTTATTACCCTTGACGGCATAGACGGCGCAGGCAAATCCACCAACCTTGCCGTAATGAAAGCATGGTTTGAGAAACACCAACTGCCCGTATTGTTTACGCGCGAACCGGGAGGCACTCCGGCCGGAGAAGCATTGCGTGAAATCCTGCTCAATCCTGCCACCCAAGTCAGCCTGCGTACCGAAACTCTGCTGATGTTTGCAGCCAGACAGCAACACTTGGAAACAGTCATTCTGCCTGCCCTGAAAAACGGCACGCATGTCGTTTCCGACCGCTTTACCGATGCAACGTTTGCCTATCAAGGCGGCGGACGCGGCGTTCCCTTGCAAGATATTGCCACGCTTGAGCATTGGGTACAGGGCGATTTCCGCCCAGATTTAACTTTGCTGTTGGATGTGCCTTTGGAAGTGTCAATGGCGCGCATCAACCAAACGCGTGAGAAAGACCGCTTTGAACAAGAAGAAGCCGAGTTTTTCAATCGGGTGCGCGAAGTATATCTGCAACGTGCTAACGAACAGCCGGAACGCTATGCCGTCATCGACAGCAGCCAAAGTCTGGACGCGGTAAAAAATCAGATTGAAACCGCGCTAGACAGTCATTTTGGATTGAATGTTTAAGTTTAAATAAAATGCCATCTGAAAGAAGGGTAGTGTGGCGAAGAAATATTATTACAGAAGTTTTTAGACATAAAACCAAATAAAACGAAATATCAAAACAAATGTAATAAATATCGGTATGCGCCACCAAAAGAACATGATAAAATTACGGTCCCTTACAAAGTCTGTCTGTTAACAACCCGACTTTAGAAATTTTAAACGTCTGAAGCAGCCTGTTTCAGACTTGTTCGCTGTAAAATCTCTCTCGCAAACAGGATCGATAAATGGAAAATTCATTAAAAGAAGCCGCCCTGCAGTTCCACGAATTCCCCGTGCCGGGCAAAATCTCCGTTACCCCAACCAAATCTTTGGCTACTTCTAAAGACTTGGCGTTGGCGTACTCTCCGGGCGTAGCTGCTCCTTGTATGGAAATCCATGCCGATCCTCAAACTGCCTACAAATACACTGCCAAAGGCAATTTGGTTGCCGTGATTTCCAACGGTACAGCAGTGTTGGGTTTAGGTAACATCGGCGCATTGGCCGGTAAACCTGTAATGGAAGGCAAAGGCGTATTGTTCAAAAAATTCGCCGGCGTTGACGTATTCGATATCGAAATCGATGAAAAAGACCCGCAAAAATTGGTAGACATCATCGCTTCTTTGGAGCCGACTTTCGGCGGTATCAACCTAGAAGACATCAAAGCGCCTGAGTGCTTCTACATCGAACGCGAATTGCGCAAACGTTGCAAAATCCCTGTATTCCACGACGACCAACACGGTACCGCCATCATTACCGCTGCCGCTGTACTGAACGCTTTGCGTTATACCGGCCGCAAAATTGAAGAAGCGACTTTGGTGTGCTCCGGCGCAGGTGCCGCAGCGATTGCCTGCTTGAACCAATTGCTGGATTTGGGTCTGAAACGTGAAAACGTAACTGTCTGCGACTCCAAAGGCGTGATTTACAAAACCCGCGAAGACAAAGACCGTATGGACGAGTCCAAACAGTTCTACGCCATCGAAGACAACGGCCAACGCGTATTGGCCGATGCCGTTAAAGGTAAAGACATCTTCTTGGGTCTGTCCGGCGCAAACCTGCTGACACCTGAAATGCTGAATACCATGAACGAAAAACCAATCGTGTTCGCTATGGCAAACCCAAATCCGGAAATTCTGCCTCCTTTGGCAAAAGAAACCCGTCCGGATGTGGTAATCGGTACCGGTCGCTCAGACTTCCCGAACCAAGTAAACAACGTATTGTGCTTCCCATTCATCTTCCGTGGCGCATTGGATGTCGGCGCGACCACCATCAACGAAGAAATGAAACGCGCTTGTGTATACGCTTTGGCTGACTTGGCAATGGAAGAAGTGCCTGAGGAAGTGATTGCTGCTTACGGTAAGAAATTTGAATTCGGCGCGGAATACCTGATTCCTACCCCATTCGATTCCCGCCTGTTGCCTCGCGTTGCTACAGCTACTGCTAAAGCAGCAATGGAAAGTGGCGTGGCTACCCGTCCAATCGCTGATTTGGATGCGTATACTGCTAAACTGGCCGGTTTGAAATTGTAATCCGGTAAGTAGTATTTGATTGAAAATGCCGTCTGGAAGTTGTATTTCAGACGGCATTTTTGTTTATTGGGTATTTTAGAAACGGTTTAATGCAGCAATCGGAATGAAGGACATGATAATCTGCTGCTTCAACAGAGACGTGGGAATATGGATTGCTTTTTAAAATAGGTTTCTATTTTTGAGCGGCTTTGATTTTGCAGGGTTTGTACGAGATTAAATACAATATTTTTGCCAGCTTTTTTAAACAACATCAGGCCGAGACCTTTGCAAAATTCCTTTCCCCCGACAGCCGAAACCTAAACACAGGTTTT
>NZ_KV792692.1:10539-19612 GCF_001808255.1 Neisseria sp. HMSC15G01 | reverse complement strand
AACAGCCGAAAACCTGTGTTTAGGTTTCGGCTGTTGGGGGAAAGGAATTTTGCAAAGGTCTCAGGCCGTCTGAAATTTCAGATGGCCTTTTGATTATGTTTTAAAGAATAGGACGTAGCTTAGAGGCTCATACGCCGTGGCGGTCGAGCCAACGTTCGGCATCAAGCGCAGCTTGGCAGCCGGAAGCTGCGCTGGTGATGGCTTGACGGTAGGTATGGTCTTTGACGTCGCCTGCCGCCCATACGCCTTCGATATTGGTTGCGCCGACATTGTCACCGGTACCACCTTTGGTTTTCAGGTAGCCAGTTTCATCCATATCAAGTTGACCTTTGAAGATGTCGGTGTTGGGTTTGTGGCCGATGGCGATGAAAACGCCTTTTACAGCGATTTCTTCAGTGCTGCCGTCATTGTGTTTCAGGCGTGCACCGGTAACGCCGCTTTCGTCGCCCAAGATTTCGTCAACCGAGCTGTTGAGCTTGAGGATGATTTTGCCTTCTTCGACGCGTTGCATCAGTTTGTCCACCATGATTTTCTCGGCGCGGAAGCTGTCGCGGCGGTGAATCAGGGTAACGGTGTTGGCGATATTGGCAAGGTAGAGGGCTTCTTCCACAGCGGTATTGCCACCGCCGACTACGGCAACATCTTGTTTTTTGTAGAAGAAACCATCGCAAGTTGCGCAGGCGGAAACGCCTTTGCCGGCAAAGGTTTCTTCGCTTGGCAAACCTAAATATTTGGCGGAAGCGCCGGTGGCAACGATGAGTGCATCGCAGGTGTATTCGCCCATATCGCCTTTAAGGGTAAACGGACGGTTTTGCAAATCAACGGTGTGGATTTGGTCGAAAATCATTTCAGTACCGAAGCGTTCGGCATGAGCCTGGAAACGGGCCATCAGTTCCGGACCTTGTACGCCTTCGGCATCGGCAGGCCAGTTGTCCACTTCGGTGGTGGTCATCAGTTGTCCGCCTTGCTCAACGCCGGTAATGATCACAGGGTTGAGATTGGCGCGGGCAGCGTAGACGGCGGCAGTATAGCCGGCGGGGCCGGAGCCGAGGATGATGAGTTTGTGATGGTTGCTCATAATGGTTTCCTTGCTGATGAATGATTGAATTTTGTCGTATCTAAGCTTTCAGACGGCCTGAATTTTACTTGAATCTGCCGCCGTCTGAAATATGTTTGTTGCTTGGGTTTAGTGGCTGTCTTTCCATTGATAGTATTTTGAGCCGAGAAAAGAGCCGAGTTTGCGCAGGAATGGTTGGGTGATGATGTTGCTGTGGCGCAGTTGCTCGAAAGGTTTCAGACGGCCGTCATCGCCCATGATGGCTTCGGCAATCGCCAAACCGGCAATGCCGGTAATCGCCATGCCGTGTCCGGAATAGCCTTGGGCGTAGAAAACGGTAGGGGCGAGGCGGCCGAAATGTGGGGCGAGGTTGCGCGTAATGTCGCATTCGCCGCCCCAAGAATGCTCGATTCTGATATCGGCAAGTTGCGGGAAAACTTTCAGCATATCTTGGCGGACGAGTTCAGTCATGCGGTCAGGGTCATCGATAAACTCGTTGTCTTTGCCGCCGAAGAGCAGGCGGCCGTCGGCGCTGAGGCGGTAGTAGTCGAGGACGTGGCGGTTGTCGCAGATGGCCATATTATTGCGGATCAGGTCTTTGGCGCGTTCGCACAGTGGCTCGGTGGCGATGATAAAGGTGCTGACTGCAATGGCTTTTTGTTCCAATACTTTGAATTTTGGGTGTAAGCCTGCATAAGTATTGACGGCATAAACGAGGTTTTTGCACTCAACACTGCCATTGGGCGTATGAACCAGCCAGCCGTTATCGCATGGCTCGATACGCGTCATCGGGGATTGCTCAAAAAGTTGTGCTTCTGCATCGGTTGCCGCTTTGGCAATGCCTAGGGTGTAATTGAGTGGGTGTAAGTGGCCGGATAAAGGATCAAATTGCGCGCCTTGATACATATCGCTGGCAAGTTGCTGCTTCAGCGTGGCTTTATCCCAAAGCTGGTAATGGCTTGCGCCATAATGTTTTTGAGCGTGTTCGTGCCATTGTTGCAATTCTTCCCAATGCTGAGGACGGACGGCGACGGTAGCGTAGCCGCGTTGCCAATCGCATTGGATATTGTGTTTTTGAATGCGGGAGTCAACCAGTTCAACGGCTTGCAGAGATTGCTGCCAGAACCATTGAGCCTGTTCCAAACCGACTTGTTTTTCGATTTCTTCCATGCCGCAGGCAAAGTCGCTGATGACTTGTCCGCCGCTGCGGCCTGATGCGCCGAAACCGATACGGGCGGCTTCAAGTACGATGACTTCATGGCCGTTTTCGGCAAGCGGTAGGGCGGTGCATAAGCCGGACAGGCCACCGCCGATAACGCAGGTTTCAGTTTTCAGACGGCCTTCCTGCGTCGGATAAGACGGATGGGGATTAGCCGTGCTGACATAGTAGGAAGGAAGGTATTCTTTGAAGCTGGGATTGATCATGATTTGAGCTTTAGGTTGGTTTTCACTTCATTGAAATTGGTTTTCAGACGGCCTGGAATGTGGGTTTGGGTTCAGGCCGTCTGAAAGGATAAGATGCAGTTAATAAAACAGGCTGTTCCGACACTTTATCGGACAGCCTGTCTGCATATTAGGCGGCTTTCTCGGCTGCCAATTTTTCTTGGCGGTAGGCTTCGGCAGCCTCGCGTTCCCGTTTGGTTGCCTGACGCATCATCCAGTAGTTGACGACAATCACCAGCGTACCGATGATACCGATCAGGATGGTTGCCAAAACGTTCATCTGAGGGTCAAGACCGAGTTTGATTTTGGAGAAAATTACTTGCGGCAATGTCGATGAACCCGGGCCTGACAGGAAAGAGGTAATTACCAAGTCGTCCAAAGACAGGGTAATGCCCAAGAGGAAGCCGGAAGCAATCGCAGGGGCAATCAACGGCAGGGTAATCACGAAGAAAATCTTCAGCGGACGGGCACCCAAGTCCATAGCGGCTTCTTCCAAGGATTGGTCCAATTCCACCAAGCGCGAACGGATAACGACGGTAATGTACGCCATGCAAAGCGTGGTGTGGCCAAGGAAGATAGTGAAGAAGCCGCGATCGAAGTAGAGCGATTGCAGCAATTCACTGCCTTGCAGGAACATTTGCACCTGAATAATCAACAGCAGCATGGACAAACCGGTAATCACATCAGGCATCACCATAGGCGCGGAAATCATACCGGCAAACAGGGTGCTGCCGCGGAAGCGTTTGATACGCGCCATGGCGTAACCAGCCAATGTGCCGAGTGCCACGGCGGCAAGTGAGGAAACGATGGCGATACGCAATGACAGCCAGGCTGCTTCCAAGATGGTGTCGTTTTCCATCAATGCGCCGTACCATTTGGTTGAAAAACCGCCCCAAACGGTAACCAGTTTGGATTCATTGAAAGAATAGACGACCAAAACCACCAGCGGAATATAGAGGAATGCCAGCGAGAGCAGGAGCATCAGTTTCAAGAACCAGGATAATTTGGTTTTCTGCATTATTTGCCTCCTTCTTCCAATTCGCGGTTTTCATAGTGCTGGAACAGGGCAATCGGTACAACCAGCAGGGCAACCATAACGACGGCGACGGCAGAAGCCAGCGGCCAGTTGTTTTGGTCGAAGAATGCCTGCCACAATACTTTACCGATCATCAGGTTTTCAGAACCTCCCACCAATTCAGGAATCACAAATTCGCCGACGGCCGGCACGAAGACCAGCATAGAGCCTGCGATGATGCCTGTTTTGGATAAAGGCAGGGTAATGGTAAAGAACGATTTGATCGGACCTGCGCCCAAGTCGGAAGCGGCTTCGAGCAGACGGTTGTCCAGTTTTACCAGTTGTGTGTACAGCGGCAAAATCATAAACGGCAAATAGGCGTAAACCATCACCAAATTCAGCGAGAAAGCATTGTAGAACAGGTCTAAAGGCTCGCTGATGATTCCGTATTTGATTAAGAAATTGTTGATGATGCCGTTGTGACCCAATAAGCCCATCCATGCGTAAACACGCAACAGGAAAGAGGTCCAGAAAGGCAGCATGATTGCCAACAGCAGGCCGTTGCGCGCAGCCGGATTGGCGCGTGAAATGGCATAAGCGGTCGGATAACCAATCAGCAGGCAGATGATGGTCGTCGTCAGCGCGGTCTTAATCGAAGACCAGTAGGTCATCAGATAGATATTGCTGTTTTCACTGTCGCCAAACGGATTGAGCGTATTCCAAAAGTTTTGGAAGATGTCGGCGTAGTTCTGATAGCTGATGGCAATGTTTAGACGGCCTAAGTCTTCATCAATCGTTGTCAGTGGCGTAAATGGCGGAATAGCGATTTCTTGTTCGGCAAAGCTGATTTTCAATACGATGGCGAACGGAATCAGAAACAGAATCAAAAGCCAAATATACGGTACGGCAATAACTGCACGTTGTCCAGGACGGCGAAACAGTTTCTTTTTCAGTTTTTTAAGGTCCATTGCATTTCCCTCAAATTAACTGTACAGAGGCGTAGGTTGGTTTTCAGGCCAGCTGATATAGACGGTCTCGTCCCAAGTCGGTGGCGTAATGTTACGCACATACCAATAAGGTGCGGGAACTTGGCTTTTGACAACACGGCCGTTGGCGAGTTTGATGTGGTAAATCGCAAAGCTGCCCAAGTAGGCAATTTCTTTGACTGTGCCTTGAGCCCAGTTGTGTGCGCCCAAATGTTCTGGTTTTTCTTTATGCAAATCAATATCTTCAGGGCGGATACTGATCCAGATTTCATGCTCGTTCGGAACGCCCAGGCCGTGGTCGATGCGGACGTGGTTTTCCAAGCCGTCACATTTGACGATAGAGAAATCGGCGCGGTCGTCAACAACGACACCGTCAAAAATATTGGTTTCGCCGATAAATTCGGCGGTAAAGCGACTGTTAGGGTAGTCGTACACGTCGCTAGGGGTGCCGACTTGGCGCAATTGGCCGTCAGACATAATGGCGATACGGGTAGCCATGGTCATCGCTTCTTCTTGGTCGTGGGTAACCATGATGCAGGTTACGCCGACTTGTTCCAGCGTGTTGACCAATTCCAGTTGGGTTTGTTGGCGTAGTTTTTTATCGAGTGCGCCCAAAGGTTCGTCAAGCAGCAGGATTTTAGGACGTTTCGCCAGGCTGCGCGCTAAAGCGATACGCTGTTGCTGGCCGCCGGAGAGTTGGTGCGGCTTGCGTTTGGCGTATTTGGTCATTTGCACCAGGCGCAACATTTCTTCGACGCGGGCGTCGATTTCGCCTTTAGGCATTTTGTCTTGTTTCAGACCAAAAGCGATGTTTTGTTCAACGCTCATGTGCGGGAACAGGGCATAGCTTTGGAACATCATGTTGATTGGGCGCTCATACGGAGCAAGCTTGGTAATGTCTTGGCCGTCGAGAATGATTTTGCCCTGGTTTGGGCTTTCCATGCCTGCCAACATGCGCAGCAGCGTGGATTTGCCACTGCCTGAACTGCCCAAAAGGGCAAAGATTTCATGTTGGTAAATGTCCAAGTCGATGTTATCGACAGCGTAATTGTCACCAAACTTTTTCACCAAGCCTTGGATTTGCAAATAAGGTTTGGCTGAAGACGCAGTGGTTGCGGTCATAATGGCAATACTCCAAAAAGAAAGACGAGTACCGGCAAAACGGATTTTCGAATGGGTGATAAAAAGCTGTTTGATTGCTGGCGGGAGTTGGACGGAGGCCGTCTGAAACTCTTGTAAAGCGCACGGGCAGCGTGGATAGAAAGCAGTTTAAGCCTCAGCTTTTGCTCTCGGCAAACTCAATATTATATTAGCCTAAGCCTCATAGGGGCAATATGAAAATGCTTGTAGCGGCTGATTTGAAACAAATAGGAAAGGAAAGGCAGGCAGGGGAACAGGATAGCAAAAATGGGTAACGTTGTTTTTCTGCACAAAAGGGTTTAATTTATATTTAAATGTCTTAAAAAATAATTTAAGATAGAATAAAATACGCAAATTGCATTAATTTTAATAAAATCGTGCGGATTGCGTTTTATGCGGGCAAGATGGTTTTGTTCTAAATAAAAACTAAATCCGCTATATGAATAAAAGGGAAAACATGAGTATCAAAGAATGGCCTGAAGGGGAACGGCCGCGCGAGAAGCTCTTGGCGCATGGTGCGGCGGCGTTGAGTGATGCGGAGTTGCTGGCGATTTTGTTGCGTGTCGGAACGCGCGGTATGAGCGCGGTCGATTTGGCTCGTTATTTGTTGAGCGAGTTTGGCAGTTTGGGGAAGCTGATGAGTGCGGATGCCAAAACACTCGCTGCTTATAAGGGCATGGGCTTGGCGAGCTATACTCAATTTGCAGTGGTCAAAGAAATCGGGCGGCGGATTTTGGGTGAGGATTTGCAGGAGCAGATGGTTCTGTCAAACCCGAAATCGGTTGCGGATTATCTGCGCCTGCATCTTGGGCATGAAAAAATCGAGGTCAGCGTTGCTTTGCTTCTCAACCGTCAAAATCAATTGATTGCGGTACGGGAATTGTCGCGTGGTACGGTGGCGGAAAACACGGTTTATATCCGTGAAATCGTCAAATTGGCATTGGATGAATACGCCGACAGTTTGATTTTGGCACACAATCATCCGGGTGGTTCGGGAAGGCCGTCTGAATCTGATGTGCAGTTTACAGAGCGTTTGAAACAGGCTTTAAGTTTGGTCGATATTACGCTGTTGGACCATTTTATCGTGACGGCAAAAGAAACCTGCTCTTTGCGCGAACAGGGCTATATGTAAGGATGAATGTTCAGACGGCCTCAGTAGGATTGGTTACCTTACTGAGGCCGTCTAAAGGATTATTGCTCTACTTCGTCGGATGAATCTTCCTTATAGACGATTTCTTCCGATTTTGGCTTTTCTTTGCTCTTTTCCTTCTCTTTTTCTTTATCCTTGTCTTTTTTACTGTCGGGAATGGCGGCATCAATCACTGCCCCCGTTCCTTTGACGACCAATTTTCCGGCAGTCAGGACGGTTGTGGCAGCCAAATCGACAGCCGCGCCTATAACGCAGCCGTTAAGCGTCAGACAAAGGGCAAGTGCCGGAAGCAGGCGTTTTGTGCATCTCAATGGCTGCATCCGCAGTGTCCTTCGTGATGATGGCCGCATCCGAGTGCTTCTTGCCAAGCATCATCATCACCGTCAAATTCTTCAACTTCGTCAAATTCGCCGTTTTCTACCATGCTTACCAGCTCTTCCAGGCTTTCTGCGCCTTTTACCCAAAAGCAGGGAATATCGGGTGGTGTGTCGGGGGCAAGCAGGGCGGCCTGTTGGTTGTGCCAAGCAATCCAATAGCCGTTTTGCGTTTGTACGAATACGGCATCGGGATGGATGGTTTCGTTTTCGGTATTGACCAGCATTCTGTCAGCGATATCGGTTTGAAAAGGTAAGGTTTGCATGATGGTTTGAGAATGTGGGAAAAGAAAGTATTGTAACATGGCAAAAACAAACGCACCGTCTGAGTCAGGCGGTGCGTTTGTGTCTCGGCAACTTGGGTGCAGTCGGTTTAGAGTATCAGCCGCACCGGGAATGTCATTCCGTCAAGATTATTTGTCGTCATTAGCCAAAACGAAGCGGTAAATAGCCGCGCCAACTGCTGCGCCGGCAATAGGAGCCAACCAGAACAACCACAATTGTTCAACAGCCCAGCCGCCTTGGAACAAGGCAACGCCGGTAGAGCGTGCAGGGTTAACGGAAGTATTGGTTACAGGAATGCTGATTAAGTGAATCAGGGTCAGACCCAGACCGATGGCGATAGGGGCAAAGCTGGCCGGAGCCAGTTTGTCGGTAGAACCCATGATGATGATCAGGAAGAATGCGGTCAGTACGAACTCGATCAGCAAAGCAGCCATCATGTCGTAACCGTTAGGAGAGTGCTCGCCGAAACCGTTGCTGGCAAAGCCGGAAGCAACAGCATCAAAACCGGTTTTACCGGAAGCAATCAGATACAGAACGCCCGCAGCGGTAATCGCACCGATCACTTGGGATACGATGTAAGGCACAGGTCTTTACCGTTGAAACGGCCGCCGATGAAAAGGCCGACGGAAACGGCAGGATTGAAGTGGCCGCCGGAAATGTGGCCAACGGCGTAAGCCATGGTCAGTACGGTCAAACCGAATGCTAAAGCGACACCGGCAAAACCAATGCCAAGCTCAGGGTAAGCTGCTGCCAAAACTGCGCTGCCGCAGCCGCCGAATACCAGCCAGAAAGTGCCGAAAAATTCTGCAAAATATTTTTTCATTTGTTTTTCCTCGTAAAGGGTGGGGTGTTGCCGAAGGCATGAATCATAATAATATTGTTTCTAATCGAAAAATGGATTTACCTGTTTTTTCTAGTCCTGACAAAAGGCCGTCTGAAAATGGCGACAAACGGGTAGAAATATGCATTTTGCAGGTAGAGTTTGGTTGATTGAACTTTGTTTATTTATGAAGCAAATACCGTCAATGTAAAAGCATTTAGATTTGTAAGAAATGTTGTTTATAGATTACTTATTTGCTTGTTTATTTGATTGGAATTGCTGAACCATATCTGATTTAAAAAGGCCGTCTGAAAAGTTTTCAGACGGCCTTAATTTTAAGCAAGGATAAATTAATCTAGATGGTCGCTGCTTTGCGCCAAGATGGTGCGGTTGCCGTTGTTTTCCGCCGAGGAAACAATACCATCGGCTTCCATTTGTTCAATCAGGCGGGCGGCGCGGTTGTAGCCGATGCGCAGTTGGCGTTGGATATTGGAAATGCTGGCCTTACGCGATTTCAAGACAACGGAAACGGCTTCGTCATACATGGGGTCGAGGTCGCTGTCGTTGCTGCGGCTGGTGCCGGTAAAGTCTTCGGTGGAACCGTTGCTCAAAATATCGTCGATATAGTCGGGTGCGCCAAATTGTTTCAGGTATTCCACTACGCGGTGAACTTCATTGTCGGAGGCGAATGCGCCGTGTACACGTTGCGGATAGTTGGTACCGGGTAGCTGGAACAGCATATCGCCTTGGCCGAGCAGGTTTTCCGCGCCCATTTGGTCAAGAATCGTGCGGCTGTCGATTTT
>NZ_KV792692.1:0-10519 GCF_001808255.1 Neisseria sp. HMSC15G01 | reverse complement strand
TTTGGTCAAGAATCGTGCGGCTGTCGATTTTGCTGGACACTTGGAAGGCAATGCGTGTCGGAATATTAGCTTTAATCAGGCCGGTAATGACATCCACGCTTGGGCGTTGAGTGGCAAGAATCAAATGGATGCCGGCTGCACGTGCTTTTTGGGCGAGGCGGGCAATCAGTTCTTCAATTTTCTTACCGGCGGTCATCATCAGGTCGGCAAATTCATCTACGATGACTACGATAAACGGCAGTTTTTCCAATGGCTCAGGGTCTTCAGGCGTGAGGCTGAACGGGCTGCCGATTTTTTCGCCACGAGCGGCGGCTTCGGCAATTTTTTGGTTGAAGCCGGCAAGGTTGCGCACGCCCATAAAGCTCATCAGGCGGTAGCGTTTTTCCATTTCGTTGACGCACCAGTTCAGTGCGTTTGCGGCCAGCTTCATATCGGTTACGACAGGGGCGAGCAGGTGCGGAATGCCGTCGTAAATGCTTAATTCCAGCATTTTCGGGTCAATCATAATCATGCGCACGTCTTCAGGCGTTGCTTTGAAGAGCATGGACAGAATCATGGCATTCACACCCACGGATTTACCCGAACCGGTCGTACCGGCAACCAGCAGATGCGGCGCTTTGGCCAAGTCGGTGACGACAGGCTGGCCGGTGATGTCTTGGCCGAGTGCGAGGGTCAGTTTGGATTTGGACTCGGTAAATGCAGGCGAATTGAAGATTTCGCTCAGGCGGATCATTTGGCGTTTCGGATTAGGCAATTCCAAGCCCATGCAGGTTTTGCCTGGGATGGTTTCCACCACGCGGATGGAAGCCACGCCAAGCGAGCGCGCCAAGTCTTTTTCAAGGTTCAAAACGGCACTGCCGCGTACACCGACATCAGGCTCAATCTCATAACGCGTAATGACCGGGCCGGAATAGGAGTCCATCACTTTGACTTTAACTTTGAACTCGGCCAGTTTTTCTTCGATGGTAATGCTGTTTTCCAGCAACTGTTCTTCAGTTTGCGAGGCGCTTGGGTCAAACTGCGGCGGCAGAAGCAGAGCGGTAGTCGGCAGGTGTGCCTCGGTAAGTGTTGCCGAAGTTGGAATCGCTATGCTTTGCGTACTCTCTTGAACGCTTGGTTCTACGGTTTGCACAGGCGTTTCAACGACTGTCTGTGTATATTCAGACGGCCTTGCGATTGTTTCAACAGATTCAATGGGTTCAATGGTTTCAACCGTTTGAATAGCTTCTTCTTCCGGTTGTACAGGAGCTTCCGGCTCACCATCGAATTCCACTTCTTCGACAGCAGATTCGCTGATTAAATAATCGCGGATGCTGCGTTCAGGCTGATTGCTGACATGTGCATTGACTTGTGCATCAAAAATCGGTACTTGGATTTTATGTTCAAAAGTAGGCGGCTCGGGGATATCAATTGGCGCAATCGAGGTTTGGAAAACAGGCGGTTCGGGAATATCGGTTTTAGCCATAGGGACAACCGGAACGGCAGGGGGCTCAACTACGGTTGCGTTTGGTGCGGCAGGTCGGGAGATATAAGGGGATTTTTTAACAGGCGCAGCCGGTTTCGGACGGGACAGTGTTGCTGGTGCGGCAGGTCGTGGTGCAACAGCTTCCGTGGCAGCTTGTTTACGCGCCCATCTTTCGGCGGCCGCTTCGGTATGGCGAACTTGACGGCGCAGGCTGGCAGGACGGCTGATTTGTCCCAAGTTGGCCAGAATTTCGTCATTTTCGATGGTGCGCGGAGAGTAGTCGCGCAATGGGGCGACGGCCGCAGCCAGTTTGTGGCGGGCAGCGGTGCGGCGGGCAAGATTGTCGTGAATATCTTCCGCTTGGATTTCAGAAGGGAATGCCTGCATGGAAGTATAGGGGAGGATGGCTTCTTTTTCGGCAGTTCTTAAGGCCGTCTGAACGGTTTCGATATGCGGCGCATTGGCTTCTGCCACGCGGACATTATTGGCGCGCGCCAAGGCACGCTCGCGTGTGCGGCGCAAGATAGGGTCGTTGTAGTCGATGATTTCCATGCCGGTCATCGGCAGGGATGAAGCGCGCAACAATGGGGTTTCAACTTCGTCTTTGTAAATCGGCGCATTTTTTTCGGCCAAATGCTCATTCCATTCCTCAACCGCAGCTTCATGCAGGGAACGAGTGGCTTCTTCTAATGTGATTTCTTCAAAATTGCTGTTTTGCACCAAAGACGGGCTGTATTCGGGCGTTTCCATCTGTGCAAACGGCGTGATTTTAGGCATACGTTCCGGTTTGGCAGATTTGCGGGTTTTAGGCGCAACTTTGATTTCTTCTTCGGTAGCTGCGATGTGTTCCGGCTCTTCGGCAAAAGGTTCTGCTGCGTGCTCTTCGTTTGTTTCGGCGCGTTGCATTTTATTGTGTTCGAGCGCGGAAAGCAGGCGGATGCGTGCGATTTTATGGTTGTCGGCAGTGCGCTTGTTCATGCTGAACAAACGTTTCAGGCTGTCCAGTTGGTCGGAAAAACCCGACCGAGCTGTCTTCTTCGTTTATTTCTTGTTCGTCGCCACTGAGTCGGGCCAATTCTTGGCGCCACTTTTGCTCTTGTTTCTGGCGCCACCAGAACAAGCCGGCTATGACAGCCAGCAGAATTAAAGCCAATATTGTCCAAAGCATGCGTCCATCCCCTTAATTAAACGGCAAAGTTCGTTATTCTAACGCTTTTTTCGGGTAAACAAAACCAGCCGAAACAAGCTTTAACGGCAAAGGCAAACAGGATTGTCAAAGCTATGGCTTGAGACGCGTATAATAGGCCGTCTGAACATTTTGCGGATGAGATGATGATTTTTCAAAACGGATGGTTTCCCGTTGGTGTCGTGATGGCGGCATGGCCTGTGTTGCTGGTGATTTTTGCTTTGTGTGCAAAGCAGGCATGGGTGTCGGTATCGCAGCATCGTTCCGCATTCTTGGTGGCTGCCGTGATGTTGCCGCTGGCTTGGAGTTTGAATGCCTCCCCGGAAAGCGGACAACTGGCCGGCATGAGCTATCATCTGCTTGCTTTAAACCTGACGGCTTTAATGCTGGGCACATCTGCCGCGTTCTGCCTTGGCGTTTTACTGTTTTTTCCATATTTGTGGCTTTGGGGCGATTGGCATATGTTCCCCATCAATGTCTTGTCCGTATTGCTTCCGCCTTTGTTGGTGAACTTGGGTTTCCGCCATTGGGTGTCGCGTTTGCCTGCCAATATCTTTATCTTTATTTTTCTGAATGGTTTTTGGGCCGCGGCGGTCGGTATGGTGTTTACCGGCGTGGTTTTGGTCGGTTTGTTGGACTGGGCGGATGTGTTTGATACGACGGTATTATGGAAAACCGCTTTTCCTGTTTTCTTCTTAATCGCTTGGGCAGAGGCATTTTTGAGCGGTATTTCAACAGCCATTTTTATTGCGCTCAAGCCGCAATGGATTTGTACTTTTGATGACGGCAGGTATTTGAAATCTGCGCCTAAGATTTGGCAATAAGATATGAAGGCATTCTTGTTTGGTTTCAGACGGCCTCATGACCGGATGGCCTGTTTTTGAATTGAATTTTTAACGTGTTATGTTTGCTTATATTTTTCCCATTGTTTGCGGTGCCGCTGTCGGGGCTGTATTGCGTTGGCTGTTTGGCTTGGTGCTGGTGTCTTCTACGCCTTTTTCTATTGGTACATTGGCGGCAAACTGGCTGGGCGCGCTGCTGATCGGCGTATTGGCAGAACTCTTAACCGATCCGCAATGGCGTTTGCTTTGGATTACCGGATTTCTCGGCAGCTTGACCACATTTTCAGGTTTTTCAGTGGAGATGGTGGGTTTGATGCAGGCGCAACGTTGGGGCATGGCTTTGATGGCAACCTGTCTGCATGTTTTCGGTTCGTTTGGTTTGACGGCGCTGGGGATCAAATTGGCGCAGATTTGGAAGTAAGCAAAAGTCACAGGGTGCAAAATTGCACCCTGTTATTTTTTATAGGTATTCAATCAATGCCAATAGGTAAACAGACGGTTTCTTGGCAATAGGTTTTGCCGGACTCGCTTAAATGCGCCGGTTTGTAGGCGGCAAAGGTGTAGGTCAGGTCTGCGCGGAATGTGTCGGGATCGGCTTCGGCGGTGTCGCAGTTGAGGCCGGTGGGAATATCGAGGGCGACTTTCAGGCCGTCTGAATGATTGAGTTGGCGGCAGAGGGCGGCGATTTCGGTTGGAAGGGCGCCGCTGAAGCCTGTGCCGAATATGCCTTCGATAATGATGTCGTAACCGTTTTTCAGACGGCCTTCCAGTTCTTGTGCGGATATCAATTCAATATGGGGCAAACCGTTGAGGCGTTCCCGATTGGTTTGAGCCAAGAGGGAGAGGTTTTCTCCGAGTGAAAACAGAATATCGATGTGCCAACCTTGCGCCTGCATATATCTTGCCATGACTAGGCCGTCGCCACCGTTGTTGCCTTTGCCGCAAACGATCAGGGCGCGTCCGGCTTGGGGATGACGCTGCATGAGGTCTCGGGCGGCAGAGCTGCCGGCGTTTTCCATCAGTTGGTCGAAGCTCGTGCCTTTATCGACGGCTGCTTGTTCGCGTTCGCGCATTTGGGCGGCGGTATAGACTTTCATGATCGGCTCTCTTTGCAGGAAGTTATTGGTCGGCGGTATTCATCAGGCGCAAGGCTTTCAGACGGCCTATTTCTTTTTGATATTCCACCAGCCCGATAAATGTGCCGTCTCGGCTGTATACACGGATGGGCTGATCGGTGGAAATGTTTTCGGTGAACTGGGGACGTTGGCCGTGTTTGAGCATGGTAACGGCGTAGTCGTTTAGCTCAAGTTTGGGGAAATGTTGCACCAAAACATCGCAAGGCAGCAGTAGGGCATTGCGTTCGGCTTCGTCCAATTCTGCCAAGGCTTCGAGCGTGTGGCTTTGGGCAATGGAAAAGCCTGCAGTTTCGGTACGGCGCAGGGCGGTCAGGTGGGCGAATGTGCCGATGTGTTTGGCGATATCTTCGCTGAGGGTGCGGATGTAAGTACCCTTGCTGCAACGTACGTCTATCACGGCTTTGGGTGCATTAAACTCAGTAATATCAATGGAGTAAATGGTAATGTCGCGCGCTTTGCGTTCGATAACGATGCCTTTGCGTGCGTATTCGTATAGCGGTTTGCCTTCGTGCTTGAGGGCGGAAAACATCGGCGGCACTTGGCGGATATCGCCCGTTAAGGCTTGGCAGGCCGTCTGAAATTCGGACAATGAAATATCGGCGCGTGCGGTGGCAACGATTTCGCCTTCGGCATCGCCTGTGCTGCTGGCTTCGCCCAGTTTCAGCGTGGCCGTATAGGCTTTGTCGGCATCAATCAGGTATTGGGCGAACTTGGTCGCTTCACCGAAGCAAACAGGCAAAAGCCCTGTGGCCAAAGGATCGAGTACGCCGGTATGTCCGGCTTTTTCGGCATGGAACAAGCGCCGCGCTTTTTGCAGGGCGGTGTTGCTGGAAAGGCCTTCAGGTTTGTCGAGGAGAAGAACGCCGTTGACCGGGCGTTTGGTGGGTTTATTGGTCATATTAATTAGGGAATATTAATGTTCAGGCCGTCTGAAAGGGTTCAGACGGCCTGTGTGTTTTAATCAATCAGTCTTCAACCGGTTTTTCCGCCGCCACTTGGTCGATCAGGCTGGAAATGCTCATGCCGCGTTCGAGTGATTCGTCGTATTTGAAGTGCAGCTCGGGCGTTTTGAAGAGTTTGATGCGTTTGGCCAATTCGCTGCGCAAATGGCCTTTGGCGTGTTCCAAAGCTTCTTCGGTAATGTCGCGTGTGCTGTCGTCGAGGACGGTGTAGAACACGGTTGCGTGGCTGTAATCGCGGGTGACTTCGACTTCGTTGATGGTGATGAAGCCTGCGCGCGGATCTTTCAGGCCGGTGCGGACGAGTTCGGCAAGTTCGCGCATGATTTGTTCTTTGACACGGTCTTGGCGGGCGTAGCCGCGTTGGGGTTTTCTCATGGTTTTCCTTAATGTATGGCAGGCTGTCGTTTTCAGACGGCCTGCAGTTTGGATTTTGAACAGCTGCCTATTATAACGGAGCGCGGTTTATTGTGCTTGAACCGAGAAAGGCATATCGATTTTTTGCCATTGTGCGCTTTCATAGTCCAACGCATCGGCGATGAGGGGGTGTTGCTCCAGCCATTGGGCATTGATGCGCAAGATGAAGCTGTGGTTGTTTTCATCGACGCGAAGCTGGGTTTGCGGCGGCAAATCAAGCGGCAGGCGCGAACGGCAGAAGAGGGCGGCCAGACGTAGGGACAATACGGCACACCACATGATTTCGTTGTTGCCAATAATGTCCGCCATTTTCTTGAGGTCACCGCGATGGCCGATAACCAGTTGCGCCAAAATGGTTTGCTCTTTGCGTGAGAAGCCCGGCATATCGGCGTTTTCGAGAATATAGGCGGAGTGTTTGTGATAACCGGTATGGGCAATATCCAAACCGATTTCATGCAGACGGCCTGCGCGGCTGAGGTATTGGTTCCACAGGGCAAGCTCTTGAACGGTTACGTTTTTGGCGTGGCACAGGCTGTTCATGAAGGCTTGCGCGGTATCGGCAACGCGTTTGGCTTGGTTGAGGCTGACGTGGTAGCGTTTTTGGAACTCTGCCGTTGTCTGTTCGCGCATGTCGACATTGAGGCTGCGGCCGATTAAGTCGTAGAATACGCCGTCGCGGAGGGCGGCTTCGGTAACGGTCATTTTGGTCAGCGAGAGTTCTTCAAAAGCGGCCATCATCACGGCCAATCCGCCCGCAAAAACTTCGACACGTTCGGGTTTGAGGTTTTCAAATTTGGCTTTTTTAACCGAACCCGCTTCGATAATCCTATCGGCAAGATAACGCATACCTTGGGCAGTAATGTCGGCTTCTTGCGGCAATTCGGCTGCCAAAACGTCGCGTATGGATTTTGCCGAACCGGACGTGCCGATGGCGAAATCCCAACCGGTACGCTTCATCATTTTGCTGATGCGTTGGATTTCAATACGCGCGGCGGAAACGGCGGCTTGGAAATCTTTGGCGGTCACTTTGTTTTGGAAGAAGCGCATGCTGTACGTTACGCAGCCCAAAGGCAGGCTTTCTGTGGTCAGCGGTTGCAAATCCGAGCCAATGACAAATTCGGTCGAGCCGCCGCCAATGTCGATAACCAGCATTTTGTCGCCTTTGGGCGGCAGGGTATGCACTACGCCGGTGTAAATCAGACGCGCTTCTTCACGGCCGGCGATCACTTCGATGGGGAAACCCAACGCCGCTTCGGCACGAGGCAGGAATTGGGCGATGTTTTTGGCGACGCGGAAAGTATTGGTAGCCACCACGCGCACGTTTTCAGGTTGGAATCCGCGCAGGCGTTCGCCAAATTTTGCCAAGCATTCCAATGCTTGTTCTTGAGAGGCTTCGCTCAGGTTTTTTTGTTCGTCCAAGCCGGCGGCAAAGCGAACCATTTGTTTGAACGAGTCGATGACTTTCAGCTGGCCGTTGTTGTTTTCGCAAATTTGCAGGCGGAAACTGTTGGAACCCAAGTCGACGGAGGCTAAAACGTTGGCGGGAGTGGTGGTCATAAAAAATACCGCTTGATTAGAAAAACCTAAATGTTACTTGAGGCGGTATCACTTGACAATAAAAGGAATACAGCTCTTTGATTCTGCTCATAGATGTATTTTATAATGCTGATTTTAAGCCAATATATCAAAGGCCGTCTGAACTTTTCAGACGGCCTAAAAAGAGAAAATACATGAAATCGGAAAACCAAGATTCCTTATTTTTATCGCGCCGCCGTATGTTGCAAGTCGGCGGAGCCATGCTTTTGACGCCTACGACCGCATGGGCGGGGGCGCAACGTGAAGAAACGCTGGCCGATGATGTGGCTTCCGTGATGCGCAGTTCGATTAATAGTGCCAGCCCTGCGCGGCTGGTGTTTGCCGATTCGAGGGAAGGGGAACGTTGGTTGGCGGCGATGTCTTCCCGATTGGCACGCTTTATTCCCGATGAGGGCGAGCGCCGCCGTTTGTTGGTCAATATTCAATACGAAAGCAGTCGCGCCGGACTCAATACTCAAGTGATTCTGGGTTTGATTGAAGTGGAAAGCGCGTTTCGCCAATATGCCATCAGCGGAGTGGGCGCGCGCGGTTTGATGCAGGTGATGCCGTTTTGGAAAAACTATATCGGCAATCCGTCGCACAATCTTTTCGATATCCGCACCAATCTGCGCTATGGCTGCACCATTCTGCGCCATTACAACAATATCGAAAAAGGCAATGTTGTCCGCGCTTTGGCAAGGTTTAACGGCAGCTTGGGCAGTAATAAATATCCAAATGCCGTGTTAGGCGCGTGGCGAAATAGATGGCAGTGGGGTTGATTGGGGATAATGGGATAGGGCAGATGTTGCGTGATGTTGTTTTTTGTTGAAACCGTTTTATACCGATGAAGCAGGTTTGCGATAAACGGCTTGCGATTTGACCCCATGCAATTCCTTTGAATCCTGTATAATCAGAAAATCTGTTAATTCACACTTTCAGACGGCCTTTCGCAAACTTAAGGCCGTCTGAAACATTATTTATGGCAAGAGATAACCGCATTCAAATGTTTCCGCACGAGTGGCGTGCCAGTACCACACTTTCCGGCGTTTACGCACTGCGTATGTTGGGGATGTTTTTGGTGTTGCCTGTTTTGGCGATGTATGCCGCTTCGTTGCCCGGCGCAGAAAATAATAAAGCATTGGTCGGTATGGCGATGGGTATTTACGGGCTGACACAGGCTTTGCTGCAGCTGCCTTTGGGCATGGCTTCCGACAAGTTCGGCCGTAAAAAAGTGATTTATGCCGGCCTGATTGTGTTTGCGGCGGGTAGTTTTTTGGCCGCAGTTGCCGACAGCCTGCAGATGTTGGTTGCCGCTCGTGCCATTCAAGGCGCAGGTGCCGTCAGTGCGGCGGTAACGGCTTTGCTGGCGGATTTGACCCGTAACGAAGTGCGGACGCGTGCGATGGCGATGATCGGCCTGAGTATCGGCTTGACCTTTTCCGTCAGCCTGGTGCTTGCCCCGATGATTGCCAGCTTTATCGGCGTATCTGGCCTGTTTGCGCTGACCGGTATTCTGACTGTAATCAGTATCGGCGTGGTTGCCTGGATGACGCCTGATCCGGAAGTGTCAAAAATGCACGAAGACACGCAGGCGCAGCCTTCGCGTATGGGCGAGGTATTGAAAAACCGCCAACTGCTCAATCTCGACTTCGGTATTTTTGCCTTGCATGCGGCACAAATGGCTTTATTTACAGCATTGCCGTTTGCCATGACGCAGTTGGGTTTGGAAAAAATCCATCACTGGCAAGTCTATCTGCCGTCAACCATTACCGGCCTGATTATTATGGTGCCGCTGATTATCGTTGGTGAAACGCGCAACAAACTCAAACAAGTGTTTATCCTTGGTATCATCTGCATTGCCGCGGCTCAAATTGGTCTGCTGTTTGGAATGCACTCGGTATGGTTGATTACCGCTTATCTGATTGTTTATTTTATTGGTTTCAATGTATTGGAAGCCAGCCTGCCGTCTATGGTATCGAAAATCGCACCGTCTGATTTGAAAGGTACGGCGATGGGCGTATATAACACCATGCAGTCGGTCGGCTTGTTTGTCGGCGGCGCAACCGGTGGTTTATTGTTCCAAAAATACGGTTTTGTAGGCGTATTTGCCTTTTGTAGCGTATTGATGTTGCTGTGGCTGGTATTGGCAGTCATTTCGCCGGCACCTAAACCTGTCAAAAACCTCAGCTATCCGCTTAACGCCGAATGGCAACAAAATCCGGATTTGCTCTACCAAAAATTGACCGAAATTGAAGGCGTTGAAAGCATCAGCTTTAGCGCAGACAAGCAAACCATTTATATCAAGGCCTTGCAAAAAGGATTCGACCAAGAGGCCGCCGAAAAAATTATCACAGGAGTGTAAAATGTCATTGAATAAAGTTATCCTCATCGGCCGCCTAGGCCGCGACCCAGAAGTCCGCTATATGCCCAACGGCGAAGCCGTCTGTAACTTCAGCGTTGCCACCAGCGAAACTTGGAACGACCGCAACGGCCAACGCGTAGAACGTACCGAATGGCACAACATCACCATGTACCGCAAACTCGCCGAAATCGCCGGTCAATACCTGCGTAAAGGCAGCCAAGTGTATCTGGAAGGCCGTATCCAAAGCCGTAAATACCAAGGCAAAGACGGCATCGAGCGCACTGCTTACGACATCATCGCCAACGAAATGAAAATGCTTGGCGGTCGCAACGACAACAGCGGCGGCGCACCATACGATGACGGCTACAACCAAGGCGGTCATGCAAGCCAAAGCAGCTACCAACAAGCGCCACAACAGCAATACCAATCTGCTCCGGCTCAAGAACCCCCAGCCGCCCCAGCCCGTCGTCCTGCTCCGGCACAACCGACTGCTCCGGTTGATGATATCGACGACGATATTCCATTCTAATCATTGAGCAATACAAAAGGCCGTCTGAAAAATATACTTTCAGACGGC
>NZ_KV792691.1:0-4023 GCF_001808255.1 Neisseria sp. HMSC15G01 | reverse complement strand
CGTTGTTTGATGCGCAGGTTGCCGGGACGGTCGGGCAGAATGCGGTGGAGAATAATGCTGCGGGGAATAGTACTTCTGCTGTTACGCGGATGCAGAGTAGAGCCGCAACATTGGAGAATGCCGCATATGCAATGGACCCATTTTTCTTACAAGGTAATGTGCCAGATATATATGCTGAGATTCAAAAATTAAAAAGAATAGATCAAGTAAATCAAGACAAGAAAAATGAAATAGCTAGAAATTTTCTTAGGGAACATGGAATTAATGTACCGTTAATGACTGTAATGGATAGTGTTAATGGTGTGGGAGTAGTTCGCTTAGACACAGAACGAAATTACCGAAACCTAATGAAGGCCATGACAGAATTTAAACAAGCAGCAACTACGAAACATGCTACATTTAGAATGGCTAAGCGACAATTAGGGATTCCTAATTCAATGCAGCCAACAGCAGTTCGTCGTGTGCCAATTGTAGAAAAAAAGCATGATCGAATAGGCATAGTAACTTACAAAAAGGATTCTTTAGGACGCACGTTATTTTCTACGGAGTATCTATTTATTGTTAATGGCAAAGGTTATGTAATCCAAGACCACTCTGTAGGGCATAATTTTGGAGACCTTAATGGAATAGGAAATCAACATGCTCATTTTAATTTAAAAAAATTAAATTTAAACACATATACCACAAATGGAACTATTGATATAGAAACTTGGAAGGCCGAGCAGAACATCCCGCACAATAGGCAAACCTATGGAATCAGTCCGATCACAGGTATTCCAGAGCATTTGTACACAAAACCTTCTCCGCATGCAGATCCTAAAGAGCATTTCTTTGAGAGAATATTTAACATGAAAAATGGAAACAGGGGGAAAACGAAAAAATGAAGCACGCGCACATTGACTTTATTGGGGGAAAATGGAATCTATTAAAGCAAATGTATGGAGCAGATATACTTGAAAAAGGAAATTTTTACGTAGATGATATCTTTTTTACCAAATGGATAATTTCCGAAAATAATCTAAAAGGGTACTGTATCAATATGATTATTTATCTTCATACTCCACCAACCATTTATCCAAAAAAATGGGAAGATGCTCAAGGAGTAAAAATATGGCTTTCATTTGATGGCCAATTTGGCAATGGATTATTTAAATTAAGCAATAGAAAATTAATTAAGGAAATACGTCATAAATATGTGAGATTTTCTTTTTTAAATGAATTTATTAAAGACCACAGAAGAATCTTAATTCATCTACAGAAAGATAACTCATCAATATTTGCCACATCGATACATGTTTTAGGCATTTCCAAACTAATTTAAAAATCTTAGAAATCAACAGTGCTATTTACACTTTTCAGATTTCATACTTAGACTGAACTAACCGATTTTTTAGCGAAAAAACAAAAACTGGACAGCCTGAAAAAGTGTAAACAACATGACATTTTCCAACACATTAAAAAGCCTGGAACAAACTGGAAAAGTTAGCTACCGACCGAGAAGAGCAAAACAAAGTAGTTGGTTCTATCAGGAAGGCAGTCCGACAGGAATGGGATTTGCTCAAACGGCACAACAGCAATTTTAGGCATGCTGTTGTCAATGGCAACATTGATGATATACGTGATGATAGTGAAGTCGTTGCAGCTAATGGCTTAAGTTCCTCTACCCAATTGGTGCAGGACTAATCGGAACGGGAGGAAGTTTTGTTGCTGCCAAAGGTATGGGTAATCCGGCTTACCGCATAAGCTGGGAGGGGCTTCCGGAAACCAATGCTGTAAAAATGAGGCAGACTGGTGCGGTTTCTTTGCCGAAGATTACGAAGATAAATAATTTAACACATGAAGGAATCGAATCACATAATCTAAATAACGTTAATGCTCCGGGTAGAAAAACTGTACCCGTCGGCGAAATCCGTATTCCTTCAAATTCCAAAGCAACAGAGGGAACAACCGTTACCTTGGCACAGGAGCAACGCCTAGCCAACGGAGAGCTGATACCGAGAGGCTCTGTGGTAACGTGGTCGGACAATGCGGTGAAGGTGGTGCGGCCGGATGGGAAAAAGCGGAGATTTAATAGTCGGGATTGGGAACAGAAGGCATTGCCGAAACCACCGAAAGATTACAGAGATGACATCAACATAGGGAGAAACAACCCTAAATATAATCAGCAACGGCATGAAAAAATCGAATCCCACAACCCAAACAGAATAGAGGCGATACGCCAACGTAATGCTATTTCTTCTGCAGAAAGGCAGGCTGATGCATTAAAAAGGTTGCAAACGTCTGGCCACACCCGCCTGCCTGGACAACCGCAAAAAGGAAAGCCTGGTGCTGCTAGAGAAATGTCTCGTTCAGATAATCCGAATCAAACAGCCGAGGCTTTTGCACGTCGATATTTAGGCAGGAAACCTACATTAATGGAACGAGTCGAAGGTGAAAAATTATACGGAGGTAAATGTGTGGCTGTTGGAAAGCGCAAATGCCGGATGGAACCTTTGTGGTGTATAGGCCAGCAGGTAATGCTTCTATGACTAAGGGAACTACAGCGTCTGTTGATATTAATAATCCAACATTAAATAACTTAAATATTAATTTAAAGGGCAAGCCAACAGAGCTGAAATTTAAATTCCCTGCTAGATAAGGATATTTTAATGAATTTAGAGACAGCAGAAAATATTCAATGCGAATTTGAGTATTTAGCATTAGATGGTTATTTTCCAATGCATTTTGCATCGCATGGTCAAGGAAACAAAGATTGGCAATTTGCAGTTGAATTCATATATAGATTATTAATATGTCAATTAGCAATTCTTGAGCCTGTTAATTTGGAAACAGAAAAAGATATTCTAGGTTTTTGTCATAAACTAGCAAAACAAAATCCTTTTGGTAAGGATAATGGAGTGTGGTATTGGGGAGAGATTATATTAACAAAAAAGGGGCTAGATTTAATAATAAAATATATTCCTGAGGCATTTGAGGAGTGGAATGGAAAGAAATTTGAATTAAATACTCCTTTCATAAAAACATTAGAATCCATATTTATTGAGCATGGGGTAGAATGGGATGAGAATAATCCACTATTTCCTATTGCATCCTTAATGCATTCTTAAAAAATGATTAATCTTACTTGTTTTATTAAAATGTTACCTAAAGTATTTAAGATTGCTGGAGAGTTGCGACACTAAACGACACAATTGTTTACCGTCCTGCCGGATATGCTGGCAAAGATACCCTACCCACTACAGCAACGGTAGAAATCCATAAGAACTCGGCCATACGATCGCTAAATAATAACGAAAATTTAAAATTGAAATTTCCAATTATAAATAAAAGGTAATGTATTATGAGAATGAACGAACGACAAGCATCTGCTATTCAGGATGTATTTCGAAAATTAGCTTTTATTGATACAGAACCAGTAGACCTTCCCAATTCAGGGCTTGATTGGCAGGAAACAGTAGAGATTATTTACCGGCTGTTTACCTTGAGATGGATGGAATTTTGGCCGCAGAAAGAGATTACGGATGAAGACATCTGGGATGTATTGCCGGAATCTTGCTTATTACAATCCTAATTATGATCTTGAATCAAAAGGATACGATTTTGATGTTGCCTGGATTTATCATTGGCTTACACATATTAACCTTACCTCCGAGGGAGAGGTGTTCTATTTTAAATACTTTGATCCCGAAGTGGTAAACAGCGCAGAAGACGATAATGCCGTAAATCCCGCCTTTATCGATCGTCTTGAAAGTATCTTTGAAGAAAACGATATGCCGTGGGGTAAGATATTTTTTCCCGTACAGAGTATCGAGTAAGCACAGAATGCAGCTGAGGATTTTGCACGCCAATTGCCGCAACCAGCCGACGACCGCACCCGCGCCCTGCAAACCCTGGCCGCCGGCGCCCAAGCCTACCAACTGGCCGATGGCGTCGGCAAAGTGGCCGACGCCCTTAAAAACCAAACCGGACAGCAGGGTGCCGTCCTCTTATCCGTTGAAGCCGGCTTCGGCTTTAAATCCGCCG
>NZ_KV792690.1:0-932 GCF_001808255.1 Neisseria sp. HMSC15G01 | reverse complement strand
TATTGAAGCCTTCGTTAGCTTCTTTTTGCTCTTCCAATGCTGCTTTATTAGCATTTACATCTGCGCTGATGGCGTTAACAACTTCTGCAGTTTTTACCAATGCTTCGCTGTTGTCGTTGACGGTTTCAGTCAAGTCACCCAATGCCTCATCGTGTGCAGCTACAACTTCTTTCAAACCCAATCCGCCAAAGCCGTCAGCTTCAACATCTGCTTGTGTAGCTTCACGGACGGTTTTGCTGCCATCTTCATTAGTAGCGACGAAGTTGCTGCCGGCAGCAAAGCCATTAACTGCCTGCTCCAGCTCCATAGTTTTCAACAACAGGGCTGAACTCTCCTTGTCAAAAGTGAATTTCCCAGTATCTTGATCGAATTTGGTGTTTTCACCAAAAACGGTCTGAAATGCCATAGCATTTTGTGCCTTTTCGGGAATTGAACCCAGATCTCTTTCAGCCGCGCCCGCTGCGCTGCTTACCACAGCTGCCGCAATAGCCAAACTCAATGCTTTAACGTTGAATTTTTTCATGTTTTTTACCTTTTTGTGGTGGGTGTAGGGACGTTATTCAAGATTCTCTTTCCCCGTAAACTGAAAAAGGGACACCGCATGGTCTTAACGGTGATAGTCACTTGAAGAAAGTTGCACCCTCCATTGTAAAAAAATGAAATTTAAATGCAAGTATTCTGTATAGATTTTTCACATATCATGAAAATATGTTGTACATATACATCATTCGGATAAGATGCAAGGAGCACAAAAAATAACGCAAATAGAGACCTTTGCAAAATCCCCCAAAAATCCCCTAAATCCCCACCAAGACATTTAGGGGATTTCTCATGAGCACCTTCTTCAGGCAAACCGCACAAGTCATGATCGCCAAGCACATCGACCGCCTCCCATTGCTAAAGTTAGATCAAGTGATTGATTGGCAACCGAT
>NZ_KV792689.1:21118-21595 GCF_001808255.1 Neisseria sp. HMSC15G01 | reverse complement strand
ACTGTTGTGGGAAGGGCTTTTTTGCCAAGGTCTCAGGCGGCATCATCACGTCTGGCCAAAGCGCAGAAGACGAAGGCAAAAACCGCTTTCAGACGGCCACCCTCACCCATAGCGACATTCAAAACTACAGCCGATACGAAGGCGAAAGTTTTGGATTGGGTGCCAACGTTGCCGTAAGCGGCAAAACACTGGGGCAGAGCGCACAAAATAAGCCTCAAGACAAACACCTGACAAGCGTAGCCGATAAAAACGGCGCAAGTTCATCAGTAGGCTACGGCAGCGACGGAGACAGCAAAAACAGCACCACCCGCAGCGGCATCAACACCCGCAACATACACATCACCGACAAAGCGGGACAACTTGCCCGAACAGGCAGGACTACCAAAGAAACCGAAGCGCGTATCTACACCGGCATCGACACCGAAACTGCGGATCAACACTCAGGCCGTCTGAAAAACAGCTTCGACAAAGACGCGG
>NZ_KV792689.1:18440-21098 GCF_001808255.1 Neisseria sp. HMSC15G01 | reverse complement strand
GAAAAACAGCTTCGACAAAGACGCGGTGGCCAAAGAAATCAACCTGCAAAGGGAAGTAACACAGGAGTTCGGCAAAAACGCCGCCCAAACCACAGCAGCCGTTTCCGACAAACTCGGCAATACCCAAAGTTACGAACGGTATCAGGCAGCCAAAACCCTGCTGGAGGCCAAACTGCAAAATACGGACAGCGAAGCCGAAAAAGCCGCTATCCGCACATCCCTCGGTCAAGTAAACGCCTACCTTGCCGAAAACCAAAGCCGCTACGACACCTGGAAAGAAGGCGGCATAGGCAGGAGTATCCTGCACGGAGCGGCAGGCGGACTGACGACGGGCAACCTCGGCGGCATACTGGCCGGCGGCGGCACTTCCCTTGCCGCACCGTATTTGGACAAAGCGGCGGAAAACCTCGGCCCGGCGGGCAAAGCGGCGGTCAACGCACTGGGTGGGGCGGCCATCGGCTATGCGGCGGGCGGGAATGCAGGTACGGCGGCAGTAGGGGCGAATGTCGATTGGAACAACCGGCAGCTGCATCCTGATGAAAGGGCTTGGATAAAACAAAATGCCAAAGCATTTGCAAAACAAGAAAATGGCGGGAAGGAACCTACCGCCCAACAAGTTGCCGATGCTCAAAAACGCTTAGTGCATCAAGCAGTCAAAGAAACCGATTTATTTTGGATGCTGACTTTAGAAAAGGTAACTGATTTACCTGCAAAAGACTTTCTTAAAAAAGCCAGGCAGACCTTTCTCAATGAAGATGGCAGGCAACAGCGATTCTTCACTACGGAAGGCAAACAATTTGTCCGACCGGAGGTTTTTGCACCGGAGGCCCAATCAGACCTTGTGTTCTACCGAAACAATTTACACTCATCCAAAAATAGCAGCATTACCCAAGGCGCGAAGGATTTGGCTTCGGAATTTGCAAAAAAATCCTGGAAGGAAAAAATACAAAATCCACGAAAAACTATTACTAGAGGAGTACTCAACTCTTTACCTGTATACATTGTAGGTTCAAAGGCGGTGGATACCTTTAAAGATGTCCAAAACTGTGCAAACGACTTTGGACGATGCTGGGACAATGTCACCGAGGCCTTCCAGTCACCTGGAGCAGGTACTGCTTCCTTAATCTTAAATGACTTGCAACCGATTTACGGACAAGACGTCCGAGGTGCGCAAGCCGCACTGATCGGACTTCAATCGGTAGAAAATTTGACTACGGCCGTCGGAGCGGGCAAGGTATTGAAGCAGGTTGTCAAACCAGGCGTTAACAGCTTTAAGCGCATGCTGGACAAAGACGCCCGGGGAGAAGCAGCTAAAAAAGACGATCCGCCGAAACCCAACTTTGACAAAAAAACAGATCCACCGGCAGATCCGCAACCACAGGAAACATACCCCAAACGTGATGCAAATGGGCGTTATCACGACGAACTCGGACGTTTTATGCCCGATCCGGGGAGAGCTGCCACTGCTTTAAAACGGCCGAATTTGCGCAAACCGATAAGGGACAGTGTGTATGACCGGTATATCAAACTGCCTGACGGCAGCTATGCAGAAAAAGGAAATATCTCTAATATTATCAAACCACCCGTCCACATCGGACACAGATACGGTTGGGAAAACCGCCGTTTGATAAAGGCGGCAGATGAATTAGGCATGACGCAGAGCCAGTTGAATGAGTATGTGAACGACCCGAAAAGGACGAAAAAATTGTTTGCTCTGCAGAACAAGGCGGAAAACGAATCTCACGACCCCAGGTTTGAAAAACCGGGGCGGGGTGATTTGGGTACAATTAAACAAGATATGAGGAACTTTTTAAATGGTAAATAATTTAACACCTCCCAGTTTTGAAGAAAAAATTGCGGAAGCTGAAGAGCTAGGTGATATTGCTTTCCTTCAAAAGGCGGAAAGCGAGGGGAAATTAGATCCATTCCGTATTTCTCCTAATGAAAAATGGAATAGCCTGCATAGGGCTAATATTTGGAATCCATCATCACCTGAAACTATACGGTTTTACATAGACAAAGGTGTCCCTGTAAACGCCCAAGACATCTACGGCATGACACCGCTGCATTACGCGATGCGGGCAGAAAACGGAGATGCGGCCATGGTACTGTTGGAGGCCGGAGCGGATCCGAACATTGAAACCTATACCGACCAAGGAATTCCTTTGGCCATGATAGGCGGCATCCCCGACAGACTGGACGTTTTAAAAGCCATGCTGGACAAAGGTGCAGATGTGCATCACCCGGTCAAGAATGCAAACATGTCGCTATTGGATTTTATGAAGACTTATTTTTCCGATGACCAAAGTTTGAAACCGGTTATTGCCCTAATGGAGCAATATGCCTGATGCGCCATAGGTAAGGATAGCTCTCCCGCGAAATCCAGCTCTATTTGGCAAGAGCAAGCTGTGGCCCATATGAAACCTAAACTCAACAAGTAGGATGTGTGCAGAACGCACGCATGCGGTTCTCAAGGTTTGAGCTAAGAGGCCGTCTGAAACAATAAATACGGTTTCAGACGGCCTTTCTTTCAACAAGCCACCACAGCCATCAGACAAAAGCAGTTCGCCGCCACACCCATATCGGTAGCACGGCTAGCAAAATCATTATCCGAAGCGGTGTAGAGACAACTCTAAGACGACAAATTTTGAACGTCAT
>NZ_KV792689.1:16818-18420 GCF_001808255.1 Neisseria sp. HMSC15G01 | reverse complement strand
CCATCTGGCCATACCCGCACAAACTAATAAGGAGTAAAGATTGCAGTTACAACGTGTGGTAGAGTATGGCAAGAGTCAAAACATTACAGTCAAAATTACGGAGATCAAATAATGATTTTTAAACAGGATCAAAATTATTGGGCAGTTTTTTATGCTAATGAAGAAGCTCTGATTGTTCAAACATGTTCAGGTTTGGGGTTAACGGCAATAGACCACCTATATCCTCCCCATATCCTGCCATTGGATACCGACAATGGAACTTTAGGCACGACAGTCTTACAAGCATTGGCGAACAGCAGGACGTTAGACAACGAAGCTGAACGTATTGATTTTTTAAAACAGGAAAGTTTTAAACCACGTTATGAGGATTGGGTTGCCAACCTATGCGGGAACTTGGGCTATAAAACCAGACGCGCCTTTATTTAAAAACATGATGAGCGGGGATATTTGGCTGCACAACGGTTGCCTGAAAATCAGCCCGAGCCGCCATGTCAAGCTGGAAGCGTGGGATGCCATTGATGCAGACAATGTAATTTTATCATTGGATAACAGTCCTGAAGAAATCGGAGCAGGTTTAAAGTTGGCATTGAGCCGCTGCCGATAATATTTGGCAAAAGTCGTCTGAAAGCCGGAAAAATGTTTCAGACGACTTTTTTATCACACTCAAGGCCAGCGTGCGTACCGCACACACCTTACCTGCATAGGTTTAATGCGGGCTACGGCTTGCTTGGAAGGATATGTGAATTAAAATTTAAAAAAGTTGACTTTCCCGTTCCTAATACTAATTGGAAAAATTCTATTGATGTCTTGAATGAATCAGGTAATGTTAATAGACCACGTTATAGGAGTAAATAAAAATGGCAATTTGGAATTATCGGTACTACCTTATCCCATCAGCTGCTATCAGAAATAAATTTAATGCAAATAAAGATATCATACTTGATGAGTATCGATCTAATGGTTTTCAGAATTTTAATGAGAATAAAAGTTTTGAAAATTACTTTATCGATAATGATTTTATATTATTATCAATAATAAATGAAGCAAAAAAAAAAGCTTAAATCGAAAGAGTCTTGGGATAAAGATGCAATCATGTTTTGTGATAATTTTGGTAATAGTCTTACCGTTTGGCCAGATGATATAGAGTGTGAACTTGATTTAAGATTTGATTATACTAAATTTATTCAGAAAACCATTGACTGGGCAATAAAATATAATTGTCTACTTGTAATCGAAAAAACAGGAAATGTAGTTTCCCCTAATATAAATAATCTAATTTATGAAATAAAAGCATATTTGGAAAGCAAGCTGTGGCCCATATGAAACCTAAACTCAACAAGTAGGATGTGTGCGGAACGCACGCATGCGGTTCTCACGGTTTGAGCCAAGAGGCCGTCTGCAAACAGAAAAACCGTTTCAGACGGCCTTTATTTAATGTGCCGATCTTGCGCGGGCTATAAAGCGCAGTTGTCCAAAAAGGTATATTAATAGGCAAATATAAAAAGGAGGAAAAGTCAATTTTACTACCTTCAAACATTTTCAATTTGGAGTATTGCCATGATAATTAATTATCAAGAAGCAAAGAAAATCGCAGTATCTTTT
>NZ_KV792689.1:0-16798 GCF_001808255.1 Neisseria sp. HMSC15G01 | reverse complement strand
GGGAATTTCATTGTTAATAGTTGAATCTCATGTATGAGAAAATGATGACTAGGTGGTTTTCCCATATCATTCAAAAGAATATTTAGAAACATTTGCAAAGGTCTCTATCAGCCTCAACAATCACTATTAAAATGTGCTCCGATGTTCTCTCTCCGCCTGTATGCGGCTTGGGCAAGGGCGAGGCTGCATTCGAGTAGGTTGCGGTTTTCGTATTCGGACGCGGTGTATGGCTCGGCTTGGTTTTGCTTCCAAAACTGCAGTTGGGCGATGGCGCGGCGCAGGTCGGTATCGTTGCGTATGATGCCCAGATGGCGTTGGTTGAAAGCTTGCAGGGTGGGTCGGCTGAATACGTTTTGGAGGCCGTCTGAAAAGATGTCTGTTTCGGCGGAGGGGCTTTCAGACGGCCTTTGGAATGGTTCGGTTTGGAACGCTTGTCTGTCCGCGATGGTTTGGGCGGCAAGTCTGGCGGTAACGACACATTCGAGCAGGGAGTTGCTGGCAAGGCGGTTGGCTCCGTGCAGTCCGGTACAGGCGGTTTCGCCTAAGGCGTAGAGCTGCGGCAGGGAGGTTCTGCCGCAGGGGTCGGTTTGGATGCCGCCGCAGGTGTAGTGTTGCACGGGGCGGACGGGGATGGCTTGGCGCGTGATGTCCAAGCCGTGTTGGGACAGGCAGTGCCGATGGATGGACGGAAAATGCCGGCGGACGAACTCTGCGGGTTGATGGCTGATGTCGAGTGAGACGAAGTCTTGCGTTTGTTTGGCGATTTCGGCGGCGATGGTGCGGGCAACGATGTCGCGCGGCGCAAGTTCGGCGCGGCGGTCGTAATGCGGCATAAACCGTTCGCCCGCTTGGTTGGTCAGGATGCCGCCTTCGCCGCGCACGGCTTCGGAAATTAGGAAGGTGCGGCCGTTTTCAGACGGCCTTGCCAAGCCTGTGGGGTGGAATTGGATAAATTCGAGGTTTTCGACTGCGCAGCCTGCGCGTATCGCCATAGCGATGGCGTCGCCCGTGCATTCGGGCGGCGTGGTGGTGGCGACGTAAATCTGTCCCAAGCCGCCGCCTGCGAGTACGGTGTGGCGGGCACGGATGCGGTAGGTTTCTTGCGTTCGGCAGTCGAGGACGGTCAGTCCGCACGCTGCGCCTGATTCGGTTTGAACGTCCAACGCCATCTGCCGCTCGTAAACGCGGATGTTCGGGTGGCAGCGTATTTGGGCAATCAGGCTCTGCATGACGGCTTCGCCCGTGTAGTCGGCAACGTGGGCGATTCGGCGGCAGGTATGCCCGCCTTCGCGCGTCAGGTGCAGGTCGTTATGATTCCGGTCGAACGCCACGCCCTGCGCCAGCAGCCATTCGATTGCCGGTTTGCCCTGCGACAGGATGGTGCGGACGGCGGCTTCGTCGCACAAACTCGCGCCCGCTTCCAAAGTATCGGCAACGTGTTTTTCAATGTCGTCCTCTCCCGACCACGCCGCCGCAATCCCGCCTTGGGCATGACGGCTGGCAGTGTCGTCCAGCTGGTTTTTGCACAAAATGACGATGCGGAACGATTCAGGCAGCGACAGGGCGAGCGTCAGTGCCGCCAGCCCGTTTCCGGCAATCAATACGTCGCAATCGGTTTGCATGGTGTTGTCCTTGTTTAAGGGGTCGTCTGAAACAGCAATATTGACGGCAAATCAAGCGGGGCCCATGCCGTTGAACACATCTTTTTTCTTCAGCCCTGCCGCGAAGTCGAGCATACGCTGCAAAGGCAGTTTGGCGGCTTTGCCCAGCTTTCTATCCAACAGGATTTCGTTGCACCCGCTTGTCAGGGCATATTTGATGCCGCCCAGCGAATTCATCGCCATCCACGGGCAGAACGCGCAGCTTTTGCAGCTTCCGCCGTTGCCCGCCGTCGGTGCGGCGATAAATTCTTTGTCGGGCGCCTGCTTTTGCATTTCGTGCAGGATGCCCAAATCGGTCGCCACGATGAATTTTTTTTCGGGGCGCGATACGGCGGCTTTCAGTAGTTTGCTGGTCGAGCCGACCACATCGCCCAGTTCGATGACGCTTTGCGGCGATTCGGGATGAACCAGCACCACGGCGTCGGGATGTTCCGCTTTCAACGCCGCCAGCTCCTGCCCTTTGAATTCGTTATGGACGATGCATGAACCCTGCCACAACAGCATATCCGCACCCGTTTCGCGGCGGATGTAGTCACCGAGGTGGCGGTCGGGCCCCCAAATCAGCTTCTCGCCACGTGATTTCAAATACGACACGATTTCCAACGCCACCGAAGACGTTACCACCCAGTCGGCACGCGCTTTTACGGCAGCGGAAGTGTTGGCGTACACTACGACCGTACGGTCGGGGTGTTGGTCGCAAAACGCTGAAAACGCCTCTTCCGGGCAACCCAAATCCAAAGAACATTCTGCTTCCAAATCAGGCATCAGCACCGTTTTTTCAGGGCAGAGGATTTTCGCACTCTCGCCCATGAAGCGTACGCCCGCCACCACCAGCGTATCGGCTTCATGTTCCGCACCAAAACGCGCCATCTCCAACGAATCGCCCACGCATCCGCCTGTTTCCAAAGCCAAATCCTGAATCAGCGGATCGACGTAATAATGCGCCACCAAGACCGCATTTTTCTCCTTCAACAAAGCCTTGATTTCGTCTTTCAGACGGCCTGCTGTTTCTCGGTCGGGCGTGTCGGCAACCTTCGCCCATGCCTGACGGATTTGGCAGGCGGAAGTCGGCGTTTGGATGAGTGGCATATCGTAATCGAACGAGCGGCGGGCGGCGGTTTGCATGATGTTTCCTTGTAGCTGGTTTTCAGACGGCATGAAGGTTTGCCGTTTATATTTTGAAATAGTTTTATATTATGCTCAAATTGAGTATAATATGCAAGGTCGTCTGAAAACCGCTTTGGTTTACAATAAGGTTTTCTCTTGAATGAAAGCCACGCATGGATGCCTATCCTGAAACAGCGGCCAATACGCAAAGTATCGTCGAACTGGTTCCTGTACTGATCGCCATTACAAACGGCAGCTTGAGGGTTTTGACCGTTGCCCAAGGAGCGCTGCTGCCCAACGGCCTGCTTGCTCCGCTTCGCCACTCCTTGCAGGCAGGGGTCAGGATGTGGGTCGCCAAGCAGACATCTCAGCCTATGGGTTATGTAGAACAGCTTTACACCTTTGTCGATACGCGCCGTCAAAACGAGCAAGGCCTGCCTGTCTTGTACGTCAGCTATCTGGGGCTGGTGCGCGAGGCCGCCGACAGCATCCTGCACCCGGATGCTAAATGGCAGGACTGCTACTGCTATTTTCCGTGGGAAGATTTGCGCACCGACGGCGGGCTACGCGATACCATCGTCAGCCGCCTGCGCATTTGGGCAAACTCGGCGGATACGGAGGAAGTGCGACAGAAGCGGCTCAAGCGCATTCATTTGTGCTGGGGGGTAGAACCTGAAAATTGGTCGGAAGAATACGTTTTGCAACGCTATGAAATGCTGTATGAAAGCGGCCTGATAGTGGAAGCCGCCGAGCCGCAGGCAAACTTCGACTTCGCACTCACGGGGCAGCCCATGCGCCACGACCACCGCCGCGTACTGGCGACCGCCCTGTCCCGCCTGCGCGCCAAAATCAAATACCGCCCCGTGATTTTTGAACTGATGCCGCCCGAATTTACATTGCTGCAACTGCAAAACAGCGTCGAAGCCATCAGCGGCAGATTGCTGCACAAGCAAAACTTCCGCCGCCAGATTCAGCAGCAGAACCTTATCGAGCCGTCAGATACCAGCGTATCAGGTAGTAAAGGCCGTCCTGCACAGCTTTACCGCTTCCGAGATGACGTTCTGCCCGAACAGCTGATTTCTGATATCGGACTGCCGCTGGGCAGCCGTTAGCCCGTTTTCAGACGACCTATAGTGGATTAACAAAAATCAGGACAAGGCGACGAAGCCGCAGACAGTACAGATAGTACGGAACCGATTCACTTGGTGCTTGAACACCTTACCAGGAACTATGGAAGTTTTAAAAAAGATTGGCACCACAGGCAACTCAGCCACAGGCAAACTTTTTCCAGATTTACCTCGCACAAATAAGGGATGGACTGAAAAAACACAAGTGCAATTCAAGCTTGAAGGCCAAGGAAAACCACATGTGAATAAAGGAAAAGGGGTAGTCAATACAGGGCTGGGGAAATCTGGCGGTAAAGAAACTTTTGAGAAACAGATTATTTATTTTGAAAAAATTGGAGACGTAAAATGAGTTATTTGATTTTGGATGATGATATGTATTTAATCTATGATTTTAAAAAAGTCATGAAAAGAGAAAAAGAATTTATTGAAAAGACAAGATTATTATCATTAAATGACGAAAGTATCTTTGGCATCAAAAAAGACAAAGGCTTATTTGCATCAGAGGAATGGTGGAGTAATATTGATTCCGGACAGATTATCACCAGAAGCGTTTCCGGAGTGATATCGTCAATATATGAAGCGGGAATGGAACGAAGAAATATACCGAATAGTTTTAGTTTTATAGATGGTGAAGGCATCGTAAGGAATGAAAGTATGTATATGATGAATAAATCCGACAGACATTTATTTTGTGAAGGGAAAAAAATTGCTATTTTTTACGCGTATGACGAATTAAAAATATCAAAACAAAGAAAAGGAGACGTAATTGATTTGGAAAACAACTATGTTGAGCAAGTCATTGAAATGGCAATTTCAAAATAATCAGATGACGCCGGAGAGAATTGTTCTCTTTGAGCTAAGGCGAGGCAAAGCCGTACTGGTTTTTGTTAATCCACTATAAAATGAAGTTTTGCCCCATCGGTACAACATCAATATTTTTCAACAAAGGAAACCCCATGTCGTCTGAAAACACCCTCTTCCCCCTGCCCGATACCCTATTGCGCCCCATGGTAGAACAAGCCTTGAGCGAAGATTTGGGCAGGCGCGGCGACATTACGTCCGCCGCCGTCATCGCCCCCGATAAAACCGCCAAACTTTTCCTCGTCAGCCGCGAAAACGGCGTTATCGCCGGCATGGACTTGGCGCGCCTCGCCTTTCAGACGATGGATCCGTCCGTCCGCTTCCAAGCCGAAATCCGAGACGGACAAGCCGTCCGCGCAGGTCAGACGCTGGCTGCCATCGAAGGCAACGCCCGCGCGCTGCTCGCCGCCGAACGCACCGCGCTCAACTACCTCACGCACTTAAGCGGCATCGCCACCGCTACCGCTCGCGCAGTAGCCGAAGTTGCCGGTTACAATGTGGACATCGTGTGCAGCCGCAAAACCATCCCACTGCTTCGCGTCCTGCAAAAATACGCCGTCAGAGCAGGTGGGGGTGTGAACCACCGCATGGGCTTGGACGACGCCATCCTCATCAAAGACAACCATCTTGCCTATTGTGACAGCATCGCCCAAGCCGTACGGCAGGCAAAGCAAGCAGTCGGACCGTTGACCTGCGTGGAAATCGAAGTGGACACGTTGGCACAACTGGACAAAGCTATCGTGGCGGGCGCAGAACGGATTTTTCTGGACAACATGGACGACGAAACCCTGAAAAAAGCGGCAAACCGCTGCCACACGCAAACTGCCCACCCCCACACCGTCTATTGCGAAGCATCGGGCGGCATCGGCTTCGACCGACTGAAGCGCGTGGCGCAAACCGGCGTGGACGGCATCGCCCTCGGCTATCTGACCCACAGCAGCCATTCGTTGGATATAGGTTTGGATTTCGTGGCTTAAATTTCGAGTTTGCTATAAAGCAAAGGCCGTCTGAAATATAGACGTTTCATTTTCAAGCAGCCTTTTTGCTTCCAAAGCAGAAGATATAAAAATTATGCAGGGTAGCTTCAACCTTCATATAACATGAAAGAGTAGGGCATAACTAAGCCATCATGTAAAAAGCCGTCTGAAACCCAATGTTCAGACGGCTTTTTACTCCCAAAATGATTAATTGATCATTACCATTTTCCAGTTATCCCAATACGGATTGTCCTACCTGGTGCAGGCAGGTAAGAGCGACTCATCGGGTCGAGGTAGTAGCGGTTGGTCAGGTTGCTGCCCACCAGCTCGGCAGTCAGGTTTTTGCCGATTTTGTAGCGCAGGTAGGCATCCCATACTGCAACAGGCTGCCAGCGCATATAGTCGGGGTCTGCCTGTTTTCCATTACCTGCTTGGTCGTAATATACCTGAAAAATCGCCCTGCGGTATTATTCAGCTTAATAATCAAGTAAGTCTTTTGCGGCTTATCGTATGTAGGAAAACTGCTACAATAATAACCATCAATAAACCATCCCTTGAATCTATTCAGTCTACCTGAAACTCAAAAAGCAGCATGCACATGGTTTTACAGAAACCCTGTAAACAGCAAAGCTATCTCTTTAGAAAACGCATAAGGAAAACAACATGAATCTAGCCATCACTGGCTCCAGCGGCAACATCGGCGGTATGGTCGCCCGTCATCTGAGCACATGCGGCCTGCCGCTTATCCTGCCGCTGCGTAACCCCGCCAAAGCGCCCAATCTCACGAACTGCGAGGCGCGACGGTTTGCCTATGGCGATTTGGAGCTTGCTAAGCAGGCTTTAAATGGGGTGGACGTGCTGTTTATGGTGTCCGCCGCCGAAAGTCCGATGCGCGAACAGGAGCATTTGACTTTGGTGCAGGCTGCTTCGGAAGCGGGCGTGAAGCATATTGTCTATCTCTCTTTTGCTCAAGCGGCGTTGGACAGCACCTTCACGCTGGCGCGTACTCATGCGGTTACCGAAAATGCAATCCGGCAAACAAATATGCGCTACACCTTCCTGCGCGACAATTTTTACAGTGAGATGATGGCAACAATTGCTAATGCAGACGGCATCATCGCAGGCCCAGCCGACGACGGGCGCGTTACCTGCATTTCACAGCGCGATGTCGCCCAAGCAGCGGCAAACGTTATCGCCGACATCGCATACGGCAACCACCGCCACGACAATCAGACCTACACGCTGACCGGTTCCCAATCATTAAGTTTTGTTGAAATAGCCGCCGTCTTAACCGAAATCACCGGCAAACCGCACTGCTACCACAATGAAACTGTGGAAGAAGCCTTCGCCAGCCGCAAAGCTGAGTATCCTGACACGCCCGATTGGCAGATTGAAGCCTGGGTTTCTACCTACACTGCCATTGCCAAAGGCGAGCTTGCTACCGTTTCAGACGACCTGCCGCAGTTGTTGGGACGCGCACCGATTAGTTTTGAAGACGTAGTAAAGGCACAATATGCAAAATAATCTTGTCCCATTTATCGAGTTTCGTGGCACAGGCAAGCATTATGACGGCAAATATGCTGTGCGCGATTTGGATTTGACCATTTATCAGGGTGAATTTTTCGTGTTGGTAGGTAGCTCGGGCAGCGGCAAATCCACCACTTTACGCATGATTAACGCGCTAATTGAACCGACCGATGGCAACGTTTATCTGCACGGGAAACGGATTAAAGACTACGACATCCGCCAGCTCCGCCACCAAATTGGTTACGTATTGCAGCAAATCGCACTTTTCCCCACCATGACCGTCGCGGAAAATATCGAACTCATGCCTGACGTACTGGGCTGGCCGAAAGCCGAACGCAAAACGCGTGTGAATGAATTATTGGAGCTGGTGGAACTTGACCCTGCGCACTACCGCGACCGCTATCCGCACGAACTTTCCGGCGGTGAACAGCAGCGCATCGGTATTTTGCGAGCCATTGCAGCCAAGCCTCAAGTTCTGCTGATGGACGAACCGTTTTCAGCACTTGACCCGCTGGTACGCACCGTGCTGCAAGACCAAATTGCTATGATTCACCAAAAATTTGGCACCACTATCGTTTTCGTTACCCATGATATGCAGGAAGCCGCCAAACTCGCTTGCCGTATCGGTGTAATGCATAATGGCAAACTGGTACAAATCGACACACCTGAAGAAATCAAAAAGCAGCCGGCAAATGATTATGTGCAATCGCTGTTTTCCACCGCCGATGCACCCGATGCCGAACGCATCATCCACCAATTCTTACGGTTGGATAAACAGGGACAGGAAGCTGTGAGAAGGGCAGTGTTATGATGGTGAAGGCCGTCTGAAACCTCTTTCAAGGCGCTAATACCTTGCTGTAAAGCAAACATAAACATCTATTATTCAACGTACTAAACATAAAATTTAAAACTATGTTCTCATCCCTAAACGTTACCCTGGCAGAACTCTGGCAAATGCTGCTTACGCATTTATGGCTTTCCGGCCTGGCTTTGCTCGCGGCAGTGGCAATTGCGGTGCCTGCCGCCGTGTTGTTTGCGCGCAGACAGCGGGCAGCGGAAGCGGTATTGCAGTTTACCAATATATTGCAAACCATTCCGTCTTTGGCGCTGCTGGGTTTGCTGATTCCGTTTGTCGGTATCGGTTCGCCGCCCGTCTTGATTGCGCTCACGCTATACGCGCTGTTGCCTATTTTTCAAAATACCTATTTGGGGCTGACCCAAATCGACCAATCGATTCAAGATGCGTACACCGCATTCGGACTATCGCGCTGGCAATCATTGTGGCGGATTGAACTGCCGATGGCTTTGCCTGCCATGATTTCGGGCATTCGCACGGCGGCAGTGCTGATTGTCGGCACGGCAACTCTGGCGGCGTTAATCGGAGCAGGCGGTTTGGGCAACCTGATTCTGCTCGGTATCGATCGCAACAACATGACAATGACGTTTACCGGCGCATTGCTCTCCGCATTATTGGCTGTCGGTGTAAGCGGCATTATCGGGCTGTTGCAGAAATCACGACGCAAGTTGCCGATTATTCTTGCATTGGTGGTGGGCTTCGGCGCACTCGGTCTGTCTCAGATTTCATTTACACCTGCTACAAAAAACGTGGTGGTTGCCGGCAAAATGGGGAGTGAGCCGGATATTCTGATTAACATGTATAAATTATTGATTGAACGTGAGAATTCGAACGTGAAAGTCACAGTCAAACCTAATTTTGGCAAAACTACTTTCCTGTTTAGCGCACTGAATAGTGGCGAAATCGATATTTATCCTGAATTCACCGGCACAGTGCTGGAAGCCTTAGTACAAGTACCAACTGAACAGAAGAACCGCCATCTGTCGCCAGATGAAACCTATCAACGGGGCAAACAATTATTGGCGGAACAATATCAGCTAGAGTTTCTGCCACCAATGTCTTATCAGAACACTTACGCGTTGGCGGTCAAAGAAAGCTACGGTGCATCGCACCAACTGAAGACAATCAGCGACTTGAAGCAGGTAGCGCCCAATATCCGAGCAGGTTTCTCACTGGAATTTATCGACCGAGCGGATGGCTATAAAGGCATGCAGGCAGCCGGTATCACGCTAAAACATATTGTTAGCTTGGAACCTGCCTTACGCTATACGGCATTGTTGAATGACAAAATCGACCTAGTGGAAGCCTTTTCCACCGATGCAGAATTGAAACAATATCAATTGCGCCTACTGAAAGATGATATTTCCCTGTTTCCTGCTTATCAGGGTGCGCCATTGATGAAAGCAGAATTTGCTGAAAAAAATCCTCAAATTGTGACCGCACTTAACCGACTGGCGGGAAAAATTAGCGAAGAGGAAATGAGTGAGATGAACTACCGCGTGAAAGTGCAAGGCGAAAGCGCGGAAAACGTAGCGCGGGAGTATTTGGAGAAAAATGGGTTGTTAGGAAAGTAAAATTGGCAGTAGGCTACCTGAAAGCATCAGATTCTTAGGGAGGTATTATGAAAGCCGTAAAAATCTATCAAGCCGGCGGTCCAGAGCAACTGATTTATCAAGACGTGCCAACACCTGATATCAAAGAGAGTTGGTCACTGGTAAAAATCAAAGGCTTCGGCATCAACCATTCCGAGATTTTCACACGCGAAGGCAAATCGCTGTCTGTCCAGTTTCCGCGTATCTTGGGCATTAAATGTGTAGGCCAAGTGACGCCTTTAGAATAAAACAGTGGTCTGAATTGGTTTCATGGATATTGATAAAGAGAAGGTCGTCTGAAATTCTTCAGACGGCCTTTTATATTTGAATCATCATTGACTTTAAATACATTGAATATCAACGGCAGCTTTATTGAAACTAGGCTACGACTGCTGAAATTCCTTGCGAAATGCCAACGGTGTTTTCTGCATTTCTTTCTTAAAAAATTTGCCGAAATGCGTAGCCTCTTCAAAGCCGAGTTGCCACGCGATTTCTTTGACGGACACTTTCGTATAAGCCAACAATCGCTTGCTTTCCAATAAAATTCTTTGATTAATGAACTGTTTTGCTGTTAGCCCCGCATATTGTCGGCAGGTTTGGTTCAGTGTTTTTTCGTGACATGAAAGCGCATCAGCGTAAAACGCCAGTTGGTGCTGTGTGGAAAAATGCGTTTCCAGCAACGCACAAAATGCCTGCCAACGCTGCTTTGGGAGGTCGGGCAGGGCGTTTTGCGGCGAATACACCGACGACAGCCAAGTTAAAAATACACCGAGTTGCTGCTGTACCAGCTCGGCTTTTGCCGATTGCGCCAAATCGTCCGCATAGCGTAAATCAGAGAGGGTATGCATCATCTGGGTGAGCAAAGGCACGTGTTGCGGCGCCACCTTGCCTTGGGATGGCAGTTGTCTCAACTTGTCCGAAATATTGGAGGTCAGTATTTGTGGCGCAAAGGACATTCCCCATCCGTCCCAGTCTGCCACACCTGTAAAATGGTGAATTTGCTTAGGGCGAATCAGCAGCCATTCGCCTGTTTGCTGTACCATCTCGGCAAAGTCCAAAATGTGCCGACATTCTCCCTGTTGCACCCAAATCCACACAAAATATTCAAAGCGGTGTTGTTGCTCAAGTTGGGTTTTAATGGCTGCATCTGCTGCTGTTTCACTTTGGTAAAACACTTGTGCAGTGCAAATTTCCAGACCGATTTCGTCTTCCGATGTGATATTTTGGATAAAAGGTTTGTTTTTTACCATAAATAAGCCATTTTTTACTTTTAATTCAACAAAATTATACCATAAAATACCACCATAAATTAAACAAGAGGTAAACAAAATGGTAAAAACAGCACTCATTACAGGCGCATCGAGCGGCATTGGTTTGGAATTGGCAAAAATTCACGCACAGCAAGGCGACAATGTGGTTTTGGTCGCACGCTCCCAAGACAAGTTAAATAAAATTGCCGAAGAATTGACCGCACAATTCGGTATTAAAGCGTACGTTATTGCTATCGATTTAGCAGAATCTAATGCTGCCGAACGCATTTTTGAGCAAACCCAGGCGTTAGGTATTCAAGTCGATTATCTGATCAACAATGCAGGTTTGGGCGGGCATGGCAAGTTTGCCGAGCGGGATTTGGCAGATGAAATGCATATGGTGCAAGTGAATATTATCGCGCTGATGTCGTTAACCCGACTGTATCTGCCGTCCATGTTAGCGCAACAGTCAGGCAGAATTTTGAATGTTTCGTCCACCGCATCATTTATGCCCGTCCCTAATCAGGCAGTGTACTACGCCACCAAAGCTTTCGTAACTTCATTCAGTCAAGCCGTAGCACAGGAAGTGTCTGTAAGTGGTGTGACAGTTACGGCACTTTGCCCGGGCGCAGTGGCAACGGGCTTTGTGGCTGCAGGCAATTTGCAGGGCGTGGCCGCCTGGGATAACGCAAAATCTGCGCAATCCGTGGCACAGTATGGCCACAAGGCGATAATGCGCGGCGAATTGGTGGCATTTAACGAAGGAAAACTGCGTTTTATGTTGGATTGGATCATTCCGTTCCTACCACGCCATTTGGTACTAAAAATGTCGCAAATGGCGATGGAGAAGAAATAATTTCTTTATCATAAAAAATCCCCTAACGCTTTATGCGAGGGGATTTTTGTTTTTAAAGATGTGATATTTATTTCAATCCTTTTTTCACCAAATCTTCATATCCACCATGGTTGGTCACATTGGTGTAGCCAGCATTTTTCAACTCGGTCAATGCGGTTTCTACACGACGACCACTGCGGCAATAGAGATTAACGGGCGCAGTTTTATCTGGGCTAACCGCTTGAATACGTGCAAGGATTTGATCGTGCGGAATATTCACGGCATCTTGTAAATGACCTGCGTTAAATTCCTCGGCTGAACGTACATCAATCCAAACACTTTTTGCTTTTTCTGGTTGTACTGCGCTTTGTTCTGTTTGTGGTGCAGTATTCGCAGAAGCCAAAAACGGTACAGCAATCGCTGCCGCAGAAAGTACTGCTGTAAATAATTTTTTCATCATTCAATCTCCAATTAGATAGAAAATAATCGTCTTATAGGTTTAGGAATCTTATTAAATTAACAATCATGAAAAATATCTAAAATTTTGACCGCACTTTTACACGAAAAAGCCATCTGAAATTTAGTATTCAGACGGCCTTCCATATAAAGTTAGCTGCACAAACGCCTAGATATCCCTAATTCATCATAAATGCATATCTAATCGATGCTCATTATCCCACATTTCAGCTTCATTTTTATAAGACTTAGCCAACTGACCAAGTAACTCATCGGCCACAAACGGATGAGTAATAGCTAATTGTCTACGCCAATCTTGATATTGTTCGAATATTCTCCATTCTTGAGCACCACCATCACCAAATGAACGACTTGTAACTCCCCTGCTATTACGTTTTTCTATATACATTCCTTCAATCATATTTTTAGAATGTATATCTTCAACTAAATCACGTACACCTTCACAAGGCCAAATCCCATCTTCTCCATTTTGGCAATGGCCTAATAACTTACCAATAAAATATTCAACGATATTTCTACGTCCATGCTTTTCAGCAAGGTTAATTGCTTGTTTTACCCATCCTTCAAGCTTTTCGGGATTAATTTTTCCTAAATTATCTTCGCCCGGTATGTGGCTTAAGGCATTTAAAGTATACCGGTAATATTTAACTAATTGCGTGTTAACAGCCTCATTTTCATCTTCTAATCCATCATCTCTTTTATAAAGTTTTGAGATAAGTTGAACGAAAAATTCAGGATGTTCTTCTAAATATCTTTCTAAACTTTTGATTGAACAATTTTCACTTTTTCTTCCATAAGGTGCTAAAGCCACTATGTAGGAAAATTCTAAATTCGCCTTTTGTTCTAAGCTCAAAGTTTCACAATCAGAAATTTGAGAAAATGCATCTCCTAACCGATAACTATCTGGTGGATTATTTTCATTTTTTGCTGTTGGTAAAAGCATTGCTGTTAAAATCTCAAAAATAACTTTAGGAGATATTTTTTTTAGATTAAAACTAATATATAAAAAAGCAGTTTGAGGTCTGTTTGCTGACAGCAGACATCTTACGGCATTTTCAGCTTCATTTATATTCTGACAATATGATGGAACAATTTGCTCCCAATATTCTTGTTGGTAATGTTTCTCTAGAGACTCAACCAAGCTCCATACCTGTGAATCAAAAGGTGCCTGTAAGTATACTTGTACTTTACCAGAATCATCTAAATACCCAGAAAGGGTTTCAAATAAAGAGGTGTTATCATCACTTTCGGATAACAATCCCCGAATAATGTTCTTATAATTAATGTGAGCATCTTTTTTAAAAGACTCCAGAGCCAATTTAATTAATTGTACTGACTCCTCATCTGATGAAAATACAAAACGTCTTAGAAGAAAACCTATCGTACTTGCGCAATCTCCTTTTAAAGATAATTCTAGAATTCCTGAAAGTCCTTTTTCTTGTAAAATTTCTTTTAACGCGACAACACGATTTTGGTTAATAATTCCTTCTCTTTCTTCAAAATTCATATTTGGATCATCTTCTATCTCATCAGTAGAGTAATCTACCCAATGAGATCTAAATAACCAGAAATATTTATCTATTAGTTCTTTGGGTTCTAATGCTGCATATGTCTGCTTGCCCAATTCCGTAAACATAATTCTATTAGAATCTCTTTTAGCTCTTTTAGATAAAATAGTCGTGCGAAGTTTTTCTCGCATGGTAATTTTCTCAGATTCTGTAGCTTGGTTTAATGCCCAATCTTTAATAAGAAACCAAATTTTATTTTGCTGTTTAGGTGTTAAACCATGAATATGATTGACTAAATCAAGTAATTGTTCAAATGTATGACTTGCCCAAGTTAATGCTATTTCTACTGAGGCATTCCAGAAATCATAAACATCTTGTTCAGTTACTGTATTTTGAGCACAATTATTCCTCCAAATACATTTACTAGCTGGAAATGCTGTTTGAGCAGATGTACTTGGAAATTGGCTAATACAAATTCGCCAACCGATATCTGGAAATTTTCTAACTAACTCTTTTAATAATTGAATACGTTCTTGCGTATTGATATTTGTAGCAGGTAACCAAGCTCTAAAAACTCCAGATAATGAATTAAAAGGTTTGTTGCTATAATTATCAGTGATTTCCTCTTGACTTAATTGAGCCAAAATTTTTACCACTCTAGCAACTGTTAATTTATCCCAAGCTAATTTCTCTAATGCCCACAACAAATCAGTATACTTAGGTGAAGAGAAAATATCAGTAGAAACAGGTTGCATTAGCTCTAAGAATTGCTTATCAGTTTTCAAATCGTTTTCTATAATACTTAAAAATACTTTTGGGCTCGCTTCTGCATACACTGAGAAATCAGATGCTTGTGCAAGCAATACTCTTAAGTTAAGTGGAGAGAATAATTCTTCCACGAGTTTATTTACTGCTTCCTCACAATTAAAAGCTAATCTATTTTTAAATAATTCATTACCATGAACAGCCAATAAAATAAGCATCTCCCCTATACTATCTCTCAAGCCTTTAGAATGCTGACGCTTTTTATCATATATATTAGCTTGCCATTGCTGATCTTTAGGCAAATCTAAGGCAGGATTATCTTCTCCTAAAACTAATTTAGCGCTGTCAAAGAAGCGCTCTAAATCTGCTTTAGTAATGTAGGGTGCAATAGCAAATAACAAATCGATTTTTGATACTACTCCTCTATGTGAGTCTACTGCCCAAACGGGAGAGTCATTAAGAAGCAAGCTTACTTGAAACTCTTGTTCTAAAGACTCATACGGTAAATTTTTTGATAAAGCTTCTAGGATAGAAATGTCATATTGATTAGAACTGTCCCATCCTCCAGCAAATAGAAATGGAATAAGAACTTGATTATGACTATCTACCCATTCAGGCTTATGAATAGCCTCATTCTTTGACAGCTGTCGTCGCAGGACTGTTAATGAATAACCGGATTTTTTTGCCAATTCTTGTGCTGTATCATAGGAATACCCCATTTCTTCTAATGAATGAAGAAAAGTTACTGAATCTAAAATTTCAAGTTTTAGATCAATATTTTGTATTAGAGTATTTTTAGGGTAAACAACAAAGGCATGAATCTTTTGCGAATATTGAGCCAGCTCTTTTTCGACGTTTTTATTATCAGTAATTGCAATAAAACTCTTAGAGCCTTGAGCAAGACGAGAAAGGACATTCTCTTCTTTAAATACTAGACAATTATCTCTATAAGAAATAAATTTTTTATCTGAAAACAGGGCGGACAAAAATGCCATTGCTTCGATTTTAGAATCAGCTGCAATGTAAAAAGGTTTTTGGGGCGGTTTGGATAAATAATCCAAAATCTTTTCTTCATATACTTTAATTAATTTGTTAAAGAAAGACGTATTTAAACTTGGATTACACACATTTGCCCATTCTTGCCATACACTATCTAAGGAATCTACATTTTGTGTAGGCAATTTTGCTTCATTTGCCAGCCAACTTTGTGCTGGTAATGACTGAGCTAGCCACTGTTCAAGATCGCTTGCATCATATGCTCTGACATCTTTCCATTTATTAAGAGCTTTCTTTTGCTGAACCCATTTATTTTTTCCAGGCCAGCGACGAGGTGTTACAAAAATAAATGTTATATTTTTAGAATCTGAAAGGTGAGCCTTAAGGCTTTTATCAAAATCACTATCAGCTTTGGCCTTAATATCTTTATTAACACCAAATTCCCAGCCTGAATTACCATCAGGAATCCACGGAGTTGCTTCATTTGACTCAATCCAACCATCCCAGCCAGGTCGTTGTGAATCATCATTTCCAGGAAAATCAATTTGAGTTATTTTTTCGCTCGTTGAGTGGATCAGTGTTCTCAAAAAAACAGATAAACGTGATCTTGATGAAATTTCGCAAGTATTGACCCAATTTTCAATATCATTTGCTTTTATATCTAAAAAAGGAGGAGCATAAATATGAGTTGCAGGAGCTTCAGTTTGTTGAATTAGAGCATCTTCATACTCAGCCTGCCATTGCATTAATTGATCTAATGGGAAGTTAAAGGTCTTTGATAACCGCTGAGCCATGTTAGGTGACAACATTGCTTTACCATTCAAGAAATTAGATAGTGCAGGTCGACCAATTGCTAGCAATTTTGCAGCTTCTGTTACCGTCATTCCTTTAGGTAATAACTCTTCTTTGATTCTTAAGCCAGGATGTTTTACAATCATTTTTAGTTCCTTATTTAAGGGTTTATCAAATGCATTTCTGCGTATATTTTGTAACACTAACGATACGCCAATACTGTGTAGCGTTACACAATACAGATTAACTCTGAGGAATTAAAAGGTCAAGCATCTGAGTCTGCTTGACTTTTTCTTTTTCAAAAAATAGCACTTGTAAGTCTTTAGATATCTCTTAGGTTTACGATTACAACCCAATTCATAGACTGAGACCTTTGCAAAAACTCCCTTTTACCCGACGGCCGAAACCTAACACAGGTTTTCGGCTGTTTTCATTTCAAATATCCACTGATTCTACTCAAATACCCC
>NZ_KV792688.1:0-3202 GCF_001808255.1 Neisseria sp. HMSC15G01 | reverse complement strand
CTTCTTCAGCTTTCTTGGCTTCTTCAGCTTTCTTAGCGTCTTCTGTTTGTTTTGAATCACCTCCTCCGCCCGAGCCGGAATTATTGCCCGGCTGTTGCGGGGTCGGTGCAGACTGTGCAGACGGCGTGCCACCACCGCTTGAACCGCATGCACTCAATGCGATGCTGCAGGCAATCGCCAACATACTTAATTTAAATGATTCCTTCATGGTCAAACTCCTGAATGTGATAATGGTATTTTGGAATGATGGTGATAAAATATTTGATAATTATTTACATCAAACCAATTAAAATATACCGCAAATGCGGATAACCAAACGGTACTAAACTTGCATCAGTATGAAGGTCGTCTGAAAACAGAATTTATGAATCCGCGTATACAGATGTGTTTCAGACGACCTCTACTTATATCGTCAAACCATTAATGACGGTGCGGAACAAAGCCTTCCGGAGCTTCCGCACCTGCAGGCAGGTCAAATGTTTCGCGCAGAACGACTTTGTAGAACGCAAATGCATCTTTTGCACCTTGAATCGCTTCGGCTTCAGCTTCAGGACTTAAACCCAAAGCATTCAGATGCTCGACAAACGCACGCCAATGTTTGCCGCGGCCGTTCGGATGGGGGGCGAGGTGGCGCGCGCCGTGTTCGCCGGTGTAATCCAGTTTTTGCGCGTGTTTAAACAAAAATGCTGCGCCCAAATTGGAACCTTCGGCGCAATACAGCCAACCGATGGCTTTGTTGCCGGTTTCATGTGGCAACGGTTTACCGTATTCGTAAGGTTTGTCGCCCAAATCAGCCAAGTCTTGCGTTACCGCGTCGTAACGCGCCATGTATTCCAGCTCAGGAATGGCTTTGTTCAACTCGGAGTCTTTATAAATATGATCGACCGCTTTGTGGAACACTGATTGCAGTTTCAAAAATTTGATGTAATTCTCTTTGTTGGTAAACGGCTCGACAGACATAACCAAGTTGTCCACGCTATCGTGAATAGTTGTAGTTTGCTCTTTCAGCCGTTTGGCAAAAGTCAGCTCTTGTGTTTCGCTCATGTGAATATCCTTCATACAGTTTCAGACGACCTTCCGGCCGCCTTTATTTAAACAAGGTGGATTGGATAGATTTGAAAACGGACACGGGATGGAAGCCAAGGTTTGTGGGATTGGAAACCCACCAAACCTGGTTGAAAACAAACCATCGGGTTTCGTTATTTTATGAAATATTTTTTAAAAATATATATCATTCCAATTCAAATGGCAAGAGAATGGTTTGCAGCTACTTGCAACTACAAGATAATAACGGACAATTTTCCACCTTCGGCAAACAAGAGAGGCAGGCTTAACGGAAAATGATTCCTTAACCATAAAAAATATTGTTTACAAAGACATGACAACATCTCGGTAGACGCCGTCCTTGCCTCACCTGCGTCAAAACGGCATACTTTCGCCATACCGAGCCGCAGGTCGTCTGAAACCTGCCACACTGTCAAAAAGGAAGAAACAACATGAACCCTATCCGCCCCTTCTTAGACCATACTCCGCAAATTCACGAATCCTGCCTCATCGACGAAACCTCCGTCATCATCGGCGAAGTATCGCTTGCCGAAGACGTATCCGTTTGGCCGTATGCCGTGTTGCACGGCGACGTGAACAGCATCAGCATCGGCGCGCGCAGCAATGTACAGGACGGCAGTGTCTTGCACGTTTCGCACAAAAACGCGGAAAAGCCCGAAGGCTCACCCCTTATCATCGGCGAAGACGTAACCGTCGGACACAAAGTCATGCTGCACGGCTGCCGCATCGGCGATCGTGTGTTGATTGGGATGGGTACGATTATTCTGGACGATACCGTCATCGAAGACGACGTGATGATAGGTGCAGGCAGTTTGGTGCCGCCACGCAAACGTTTGGAAAGCGGCTATCTCTATGTCGGTTCGCCCGTCAAACAAGTCCGCCCGCTGACCGAAAAAGAAAAAGAATTTTTGAAATATTCTTCCGCGCATTATGTGCGGCTGGCAGGCCAACACAAGCAGTCAAAATAATTTTCAGGCGACCTTATATCCCTTAAAAAAGAAAGTTTTATGCACACACTCTACCTAGCCTCCGGCAGCCCGCGCCGCCGCGAAATTTTGGAAAACCTAGGATTCAAAGTTATCCGTATCCCTGCCGACATCGACGAAACGCCGCATTCCGACGAAAAAGCCGCCGATTATGTGCAACGTATGGCGCAGGAAAAAAATGCCGCCGCTGTCGAGCAATGGTTTGCCGCACACGACGCGTCGCCCGAATATCCGATTCTGACTGCCGACACTACGGTCGCCTATCAAAACCACATCCTCGGCAAACCGGAAACCGAAGCCCAAGCAGCCGAAATGCTCGCCCGGCGTTCAGGGCAGACGCATCAGGTGCTGACTGCCGTATGCGTATATTGGCAAGGGAGAGCGCACGGCGTTTTGCAAACCAGCGATGTACGTTTCAAAACCTTGTCTGCCGAAGAAATATCCGCCTATATCCGAAGTGGCGAACCGATGGACAAAGCGGGCGCGTATGGCATTCAGGGTTTGGGCGGCGTGTTTGTCGAGCATTTGCAAGGCAGCTTTACAGGCGTGATGGGCCTGCCCGTTTACGAAACGGTCGGCTTGTTGGAACAATTCGGATTGAGTATTCCCCCATTTGCCTGATTTTAAATACCTTCAAACAAACATTATGAAAACATACGTCTTCCCCTTTTTATCCGCAGTATTCCTTCTCGCTGGCTGCACCACTTTTTCAGACGACGGTACAACCGCCATCCGCAAAGGCAACGACAGTATCCTCTCTTTCGGGAAGCTTGGCTCCGCTATAGAAGATGCGCCCGCAGGCGGCTGGGTCATGCTCGGCGATCAATACACCTATGAGACCTTTGCAAAAAAGCCCTTCCTTCGACAGCTGAAACTCCAAACACAGGTTTTCGTCTATTTCCGCTCCTAATTACTCCTGATTTTACCCAAATACCCCCTTAATCCTCCCCGGATACCCGATAATCAGCATCCGGGCCGCCTTTTAGGCGGAAGCAGGCGCACTTAGCCTGTTAGCGGCTTTCAATAGGTTCAAACACATCGCCTTCAGATGGCTTTGCGCACTCACTTTAATCAGTCCAAAATAGGCTGCCCGCGCATAGCGGAACTTCCGGTGTAACGTACCGAAGCTTTGTTCGACCACATAACGGGTT
>NZ_KV792687.1:0-69143 GCF_001808255.1 Neisseria sp. HMSC15G01 | reverse complement strand
CGCGTCAGCAGCGAAGAACAGAACTATACGCCTCCAAACAAAACCAGTCAACACTTTTCGCAAAATTATTTCCAGAAATTTAACCACTGCCCTGTTTTAACAGGGTTTTTATTTTATAAAAAACTCCAACAACCTTTCTACACTCTCCAAATATACAAAAAACACAAACTAAAGGCCGTCTGAAATGCTCTTTCAGACGGCCTTTTTTATGGTTTCTATATCTATATTTTAGTCGGCGAACTGTTTTTTCATTCGTTCGCGTCGCTCTTGCGCTTCTACGGACAATGTCGCGGTCGGACGTGCCAGCAGGCGTTTGAGGCCAATGGGTTCGCCGGTATCGGCACAGAAACCGTAATCACCTTCGTCAATGCTGCGGATAGTCGCTTGCACTTTATTGAGAAGTTTACGCTCGCGATCGCGGGTGCGCAGCTCTAAAGCGTATTCTTCTTCTTGAGTAGCTCGGTCGGCTGGATCGGGAGCGGATTCGTGCTCTTGAAGATGGCCGGTAGTGGTGTTTGCATTTTCAATCAGCTCTTCTTGCATTTTAACCAGTAGTTCGCGGAAGAAGGCCAATTGGTCGCTGTTCATGTAGTCCTCTTCAGGACCATCCCAGTTTAAAATATCTTGTTCTGTCAGCTTTGCCATGGTGTCTGCTTTCGGTTTGTTGTTAATGATTTGGATGCTACGGGTTTGCTTTTATTGGGTTTTCTTGAATTTCCGTTTTGGAAATTGGGCGAATCATATCATGTTTTACCTATTCATTTGTTCCTTATATTTCGATTTGCACTTTTTTGCACTACCTTACACCTAAATGTATTAAAACGCTTTTTAGGACGTTGTATTTTTGGTCGTTAATACCTGCTGCGCTTTCAGACGGCCTATTGAAGCAACCATAGGTTGGTTTGCTGGATAAGCTGGGGAAACCATCGGGCCAGCCACAACCATAATAAAAGTGCCAACAAACTGCCTGAAAAATCGTATCGCCCTACGCGCAAGAAGGAAAACGGTTTGAGCAATGGCTGCAGGATTCGTTCGATGGCATAAGTCAACGGCGAATAGCGGCCCTGTATGCTGGACACCATTCTAATAATCAGACCGATAAGTAATGTATAGGCCGCGGCTTTCAGCATATGGAGTGCGGCAAACCAGAAGTTTGCCAAAATCAGCTTATTACTGATGGACAGCGCCGGCGAGATGAAAATAATGGCGGTACAGGCAAGGTAGTACACCAGAAAACCTGCGGGCAGGCAGTACCAATCGGTTTTCTCGCCGGATGGAAATGCTTTTTGCCAAGGTTTGGTCAGCCAGCCTGTTGCCTGTATGCTGAATTTGAGCAGGGGGTGTTCTGCTGCCAATCCTGCGTATCGGAGCAAAAAGCGCGTGATACACAGGATGGCAATAGCGTCTGCCAATAATAAGAGCAAGTCGCCGCGCATGTTCAGACGGCCTTATATTGTTGCGCCATTTCTTGCGAACGTTTGACGCAGGCTTCTACACCCTGTTCGATGGCTTCGGCAACGTGACGGGCTTTGAAGGTTTCGATGGCTTCGTGTGTCGTGCCGCCTTTGGAAGTTACGTTTTGCTGTAATTGTGCGAATGCTTCGCCGGTTTGTTCGGCCAAAGCCACTGCGCCTTTAAATGTGGCGAGGCTCAGTTCGCGTGCATCTTGTTCGTTGAAACCTTGTGCCAAAGCCGCATTTTGGAGCGCGCCCAACAGATAGAAAACATAGGCGGGGCCGCTGCCGCTGATGCCGGTAATATTGTGGAGTTGCTCTTCCTCGTTCAGCCAAATGGTCGTGCCGACAGAGCGCATGATGCCGTCGGCAGCTGTACGGTCGGCTTCTGAAACGCCTGCATCGGCAAACATACCGGATACGCCCAAGCCGATTTTGGCCGGCGTATTGGGCATGATGCGTACGATACGGCGTGTGCCGCCCAGATAATGGCTGAGGGTATCGATGGACAAACCTGCCGCTACAGACAACACCAGCGCGCCATTCAAACGGATGTTTTGACAGGCTACCTGCATGTCTTGCGGTTTGACGGCGAGAATGAGGACATCGTCCGCACTCAATTCGGGCAGGTTTTCAGAAGTGGCTACGCCCAATTCTTGCACCAGTTGTGCACGTCTTTCGGCGCCGCGTTCGACAATGTGGACACGATAGCCGTCTTGTTTGACCAAACTGCCTGCAATGGCAGTCGCCATATTGCCGCCGCCTAAAAAGTAGATGTTCATAAATTTCCTTAATTTTTTAAATGAGATACATTTGCTGAGGTCGTCTGAAATACCGTTTCCATCATACCGACAAAATTTCAGACGACCTTTTCACCAACGGACGCTTTCGGGCAGTGATGTTCGGTATAAACCCTGTTTTTCCAAACAATCCAATCCTTCTTTTTTAAAAGTTTCCGCTAAAGGGCGTTTATCGCGGGTTTGCCAAGCTAGCCCGCAAGCTTCAAACTTTTTGATTTTCCTACTGAAATAATCATTAGCTGCGGTACGATAAGCATTATCGTCAATAGAATAATTCCCGTCCGCCAAACGCTTCCCGCGGAAATCCTCAATAGAAGGCGGCGGTTCGCCTTTAATTTCCCAAAAATCTATTGCTGCCGGCTTTTTGGGTTTGCACCAGCCCGATAAGGATTCACATTGATACCAGCCCATCAACCGACAACCCGTTAAGGTCAAACCAAGCAAAACGACCGAGATAATCTGTTTCATTGGCTGCCTTCTCCTTTTTGTTTTTGTTCCCGTCTGCCGAAAATCGCGCTGCCGATGCGGACATGGGTTGCGCCGCATTCTACCGCGATTGGCATATCTCCGGACATACCCATAGACAAAACATCTGCTTCGACGCCTGCCGCATTCAACTCGGCCAACAACCGCTGCATGGTATGAAACTGACTGCGCAACTCATCGTCGCTGCTGTCGGCCTTGGCCACACACATCAATCCGCATACTTTAATATTCGGCAACTTGGCCACTTCAAGGGCCAGCGCAATCGCTTCTGCGGGCGCTACGCCGTGTTTCGCCTCTTCCGCGGCAATGTTCACTTCAATACACACCTGCAACGGCGGTATTTCAGACGGCCTTTGCTCACTCAAGCGCCGCGCCGTTTTCAGACGGCCTATCGTATGCACCCAATGTGCGCGTTCGGCCACAAATTTGGTTTTATTAGACTGCACATCGCCGATAACGTGCCAAACAATATCCGGCAAATCGGCCAGCGTTTCCGTTTTTTCAAACCATTCCTGAATATAGTTCTCGCCGAAATCGCGCTGACCGGCCGCATACACTTCGCGGATGTCGTCTGCCGGAAAGGTCTTGCTGACCGCTACCAGCTTTACCGCATCCGCAGGCCTCCCTGAAGCCTCAGCCGCCTGTTCAACCGCCCGGCATACGTCCTGATAGTTTTGTTGCAATACCGACATGGTTTTCTCCTTTAACCCGTTCATCACTCGGCATTTTGAAAATTTTACTTGGTCGAACGGATTTATCTATTTAAAATAAAGCGATTTTATTATTCTAAACCAAAACAAGGCCACATTATGCAGATTACCGACTTACTCGCGTTCGGCGTGAAAAACAAAGCCTCCGACCTCCATTTGAGTTCGGGCATTTCCCCTATGATACGCGTACACGGCGACATCCGCCGCATCAACCTGCCCGAGATGAGCTCGGAAGAAGTCGGTACCATGATTACCTCGGTCATGAACGACCACCAGCGCAAGCTCTATCAACAGGATTTTGAAGTCGATTTCTCATTTGAGCTGCCTAATGTTGCCCGTTTCCGCGTCAACGCCTTTATGACCGAACGCGGCCCGGCCGCCGTATTCCGTACCATTCCGAGCACCGTTCTGACGCTGGAAGAATTGCGTGCGCCGCGCATTTTCCAAAAAATTGCCGAAAATCCGCGCGGTTTGGTCTTGGTAACCGGCCCGACCGGTTCGGGTAAATCCACCACGCTGGCGGCGATGGTCAACTACATCAACGAAACCCAACCGGCCCACATTCTGACCATCGAAGACCCGATTGAGTTCGTCCACCAAAGCAAAAAGGCGCTCATCAACCAGCGCGAGCTGCATCAGCACACCCACAGCTTTACCAACGCCCTGCGTTCCGCACTGCGCGAAGACCCCGACGTGATTTTGATCGGTGAGATGCGCGACCCTGAAACCATCTCCCTCGCCCTGACCGCCGCCGAAACCGGCCACTTGGTTTTCGGCACGCTGCACACGACCGGCGCCGCCAAAACCATCGACCGTATTGTCGACGTATTCCCCGCAGGCGAAAAAGAAATCGTGCGCTCCATGTTGTCCGAATCCTTGCGCGCCATCATTTCCCAAACCCTGCTGAAAACCCGCGACGGCAACGGCCGCGTCGCCGCACACGAAATCCTGATTTCCACACCGGCCGTGCGAAACCTCATCCGCGAGAACAAAATCGCCCAAATCAACGCCGCCCTCCAAACCGGTCAGGCCCACGGTATGCAAACCCTCGATCAAGCCCTGCAAACCCTTGTCCGCCAAGGCACCATCAGCCCCGAGCTGGCACGCAGTAAGGCGCAAAACATCGAAAACCTCTCTGTTTTCTAAACCATACTCAGGCCGTCTGAACCCCATCATCCCGTTTTCAGACGGCCTTTCAGCCTGACCGAATACCCGTTTTAAAGAGAATCATCATGAGCGACCTCGCCCCTCTGCACGACCTGTTAAGCGAAATGGTGCAAGCCTACTCACAAAAAAACCAAGCACCGCACATCCCCACCCCGGCTGAAATCGGTACGCATCTTCATCCCCTGCTCGACCGCATGTGTGAAGAGGCCGAAAAACGCAACGCCTCCGACATTTTCATCAGCGCAGGCTTTCCCCCAGCCATCAAAGTCGGAGGCACCCTCACGCCCATGCCCCACAAAGCACTGAACGGCGCGGACACCGCCGCCATCGCCGAATCCACCATGAACCCCGACCAGCTCGAAGCCTTCAACCGCGACTGGGAAATCAACTATTCCGTCCAATCGCGCAGCAACACGCGCTACCGCGTCAACGCCTACCACGAGCAAGGCCGCGTCGGCATGGTATTGCGCCGCGTCAGCCAAGACATTCCCGAGATGAAGACCCTCGGCTTACCCGAAAAGCTCCAAGAGCTTGCACTCGCACCGCGCGGCCTGCTGATCCTCGCCGGCCCGACCGGTTCGGGTAAGTCCACCACCATGGCCTCCATGCTCAACTACCGCAACCAAAAGCTGCCCGGCCATATCGTTACCATCGAAGACCCCATCGAGTTTATCTACAAACCTTGCCGCAGCATCTTCACCCAGCGCGAAATCGGCATCGATACCGACAACTGGAAAACCGCCGTTCAAAGCGCCATGCGTCAAGCACCCGATGTCGTCTGTATCGGCGAAGTCCGCAGCGAAGAAAGCATGGAATACGCCCTCCAACTGGCTCAAACCGGCCATCTGTGCGTTTTCACCATCCATGCCAGCACGGCCTCCCAAACCATCGAGCGCATCATCAACTTCTATCCGGAAGACCGACGCCAACAGGTTTTGATGGATTTGGCGTTGAACCTCGTCGGCATCATCGGCCAACGCCTCACCATCAAGAAAAACCGCCAACGCACGGCCGTTACCGACCTCCTGCTCAACACGCCGGCCATGCAGGACTTGATTTTCAAAGGCGAATTGCTGGAAATCCGCGACCTGATGGCACGCTCCGGCAGCAACGGCATGCAGACGTTCGACCAAAATCTCTTCACCCTCTACGCACAAGGCCAAATTGAACTCAGCGAAGCCCTGCGCCAAGCGGTATCCGCCAACGATTTGCGCCTGCGCATTCAAATGCACGACGAGGGCAACAATACCGAACGCCTCTACGACCGCATCAGCGACCTCAACCTGATGACCTAATGGCGCAAGCCAAAAAAGGCCGTCTGAACAAATGTGGAAACGAAATCAAGTATTTTCCCGTATCCGTTCAGACGGCCTTATCCTATTTCAAGCATTCTGAAACCGACTGAAAATCCTGTTAAAATCCAATCATTCATCTCATAACAAATAAAACAACCCAATCATGAAAACTCCGCCGCTCAAACCTCTGATCATTGCCTCCCTGCCCGTCTTCGCCAGCGTGTTCATCGCCGCTACCCTCGTTTGGCACTTCAACACGCCTAAGCTCGTCATGCCCTTCGTACTCGGCATTATTGCCGGCGGTTTGGTCGACTTGGACAACCGCCTCACAGGCCGTCTGAAAAACATCGTCATCACCGTTGCCCTGTTCACCCTCTCTTCGCTGCTTGCCCAAAGCACCATCGGCACAGGCGTTCCCTTCATCTTGGCCATGACCCTGATGACTTTCGGCTTTACCATCCTCGGCACCGTCGGCCTCAAATACCGCACCTTCGCTTTCGGTGCGCTCGCCGTCGCCACCTACACCACGCTGACCTACACCCCCGAGACCTACTGGCTGACCAACCCCGTCATGATTCTGTTGGGCACTGTTCTATACAGCGTCAACACCCTGATCTTCCAAATCATCCTGCCCCACCGCCCTGTCCAAGAAACCGTCGCCAACGCCTATGATGCACTCAGCAACTACTTCGATGCCAAAGCCGACTTTTTCGATCCAGACGAAGCCGCATGGTTGGGCAACCGCCAAATCGACTTGGCCATGAGCAACACCGGCGTGATTACCGCCTTCAACCAATGCCGCGGCGCACTTTTCTACCGGTTGCGCGGCCAACACCGCCATCCGCGTACCGCCAAAATGCTGCGCTACTACCTCTGCGCGCAAGACATGCACGAACGCATCAGCTCCGCCCACGTCGATTACAGCGAAATGGCCGAGCAGCTCAAAAATACCGACCTCATCTTCCGCATCCGCCGCCTGCTCGAAATGCAAGGCCAGGCGTGCCGCAACGTTGCCGCCTCCCTGCGCAACAACAAACCCTACGCATACAGCAAACGCCTCGGCCGCGCCATGGAAGGCTGCCGCCAATCCCTCAGCCATTTTGCCGAGACCCATGCCGATAATGCCAACCTCCACAATATCCGCCGCCTGCTCGACAACCTCAGCAGCGTCGATTACCAACTGCGGCAACTGCAAAACGATGCGTCCCTTGCCGAAAACGACAACGCCGACACCCGCATCGCCGCCCTTGAAAACACCAAATTCCGCAATATCGGCGAGACCGTCCTCAGCCAGCTCAATTTCGACTCCGGCGTCTTCCGCCATGCCACCCGCCTCTCCATCGTCGTGGCCGCGGCCTGCATCATTGTCGAAATCCTTCATCTCAATCTCGGCTACTGGATTCTGCTGACCGCCCTTTTCGTCTGCCAGCCCAACTACACCGCCACCAAAAGCCGCGTGTACCAACGTATCGCCGGTACGATTCTCGGCGTAATTGTCGGTTCGCTCGTTCCCTACTTCACCCCGTCTGTTGAAACCAAGCTTTGGATTGTCATCGCCAGCACCTCCCTGTTCTTCATGACCCGGAGCTACAAATACAGCTTCTCCACCTTCTTTATCACCATCCAAGCCCTGACCAGCCTCTCGCTTGCCGGTTTGGACGTGTACCACGCCATGCCCATCCGCATCATCGACACCATCGTCGGTTCCGTTATCGCATGGGCCGCCGCCACCTACCTCTGGCCCGATTGGCGTTACCTCACCCTCAGCCATACTGCCGCCCAAACCATTACTGCCAACGGCCGCTATCTCGACGCCATCCTCGACCAGCTGCAAAACGGCAGCCGCGACGATTTCGACTACCGCCTCACCCGCCGCCAAGCCCACGAAAGCACCGCTGCCCTCAGCAGCACCCTGTCCGACATGAGCAGCAACCCGAAAAAATACCAAGACCGCCTGCAAGACAGTTTTACCCTGCTCAAAACCAGCTATGCGCTGACCGGCCACATTTCCGCGCTCGGTGCATACCGCGACCAAGTCCGAATCGACGGCAACGACGGCTTTGCGCCCTATGCCAAGCTGACCCACCACATCGCCGAGTTGCTGACCCAAATGCCCCAAACCGACCCCGAAGCTTTTGAAACGGCCATGACCCAAATCCGTCAGGAATTTGCCGAGCTTGAACAAAACACACAAGCGCAGCAAGACCACATCCTCAAACACCAGCTCGACCTGATCATCCGCCAGCTTACCCCGTGCTATCAGGCATTGCACCGACAAGCCGACGTAGAGGCTGTCTGAAAAGAGCCGGACGCTTTCCAGCCTGTTTAGCAACAAGTCTGCCAACCATCGGCGTTGAATCCAGCTAAACACTTCCTCAAATAAAAACCAAAAAACAAAAGGCCGTCTGAAACCTGATTTCCAGATTTCAGACGGCCTTTATTTTTAACAATCGATATTAAAACCGATTATGCGCCGCGTTTTTCCAAAGCAGCAACGGCAGGCAACTCTTTGCCTTCCAAGAACTCAAGGAACGCGCCGCCGCCGGTGGAGATGTAGCTGATTTGATCGGTTACGCCGAATTTGGCAATCGCCGCCAAAGTGTCGCCGCCGCCGGCAATCGAGAACGCATCGCTTTGGGCAATCGCTTCGGCCAATACTTTGGTACCGCCAGCAAATTGGTCAAACTCAAATACGCCGACCGGGCCGTTCCATACGACCGTACCGGCAGCTTTGAGCAAATCGGCCAAAGCAGCGGCAGATTTAGGGCCGATGTCCAAAATCATGTCGTCTTCGGCAACGTCAGCAATGTCTTTCACCACAGCTTCCGCATCGGCGGCAAAGGCTTTAGCGACAACCACATCGGTCGGCAGCGGTACGGAGCCGCCTTTGGCCGCCATTTTCGCCATGATTTTTTTGGATTCTTCCACCAAATCGTGTTCGGCCAAAGATTTGCCGATGGCTTTGCCTTCTGCCAACAGGAAGGTATTGGCAATGCCGCCGCCGACGATGAGTTGGTCGACTTTGTCGGCCAAAGATTCGAGGATGGTCAGTTTGGTGGACACTTTGCTGCCGGCAACGATGGCAACCATCGGATGAGCCGGTTGTTTCAGGGCTTTGCCCAAAGCGTCGAGTTCGCCCGCCATCAACACGCCGGCGCAGGCAACCGGTGCGGCTTGGGCAACGGCTTCAGTCGAAGCTTGGGCGCGGTGGGCGGTACCGAATGCGTCGTTAACGAACACGTCACACAAAGAAGCGTAGGCTTTGCCCAGCTCCAAGTCGTTTTTCTTCTCGCCTTTGTTGATGCGCACGTTTTGCAACATCACGACATCACCGGCGTTCAAAGTCGGTTTGTTTTCACGCCAGTCGTTCAATACTTTCACGTCTTTGCCCAACAGTTTGCCCAAATGCGCGGCAACAGGTGCCACATCGTCTTCAGGATGGAATTCGCCTTCGGTCGGACGGCCGAGGTGGGTCATCACGATTACAGACGCGCCGTTGTCCAAGCAGTATTTAATGGATGCGAGCGAAGCGCGGATACGGGTGTCGTCGCTGATGTTGCCGTCTTTGAACGGTACGTTCATATCGGCGCGGATCAGAACGGTTTTGCCTTGAACATTTTGTTCGGTCAGTTTCAAAAATGCCATGATGATTCCTTTGTGATGGTTGGGAACGGGAATGTTTGGGATTATCCGCGAATGAGGCGCGACGGTAAAGATTGGCAACGGCCGCGCTTGATGTGAATCAGCAGATAAGGCTGCAGGCCGTCTGAAACATTCGGCCAATCTTTGCAAATTTTCCGCTATACTTTGGCGATTGATTTTCATTTTACGGATTGAACCATGTTACGCCGAATTGCTTTAATGCTTGCCTTCGCACTGCCTGCCGCTTCATGGGCGCAGACGCTTTCTGAAACCCTGCCCAACGGTCTGAAAATCATCGTCAAAGAAGACCACCGCGCGCCAGTGGCCGTTTCGCAGATTTGGTACAAAATCGGCAGCGTGGATGAAAAACCGGGCAAAAGCGGCCTGAGCCACGCTTTGGAACACATGATGTTTAAAGGCACGAAAGACGTTCCCTCCGGCGAGTTCAACCGCCGCGTGTCCGAGCTGGGCGGGCAAAACAACGCCTACACCAACCGCAATGAAACGGTGTATTACGAAAACGTCGCCGCCGCCAACCTGCCCGAGATTCTGAAGCTCGAGGCAGACCGCATGCACAACCTCAACTTCAGTGACAAAGAATTCCTCAACGAGATGAACGTCATCCGCGAAGAACGCCGCCAGCGCACGGAAGACACGGCCGACGGCAAAATGTGGGAGCAAGCCTATCTTGCCGCCTTTACCCAACCGTCCATGCGCGCCTCCGTCATCGGCTACATGAAAGATTTGCACACCCTCAAAGCCGACGACCTGCGCGCGTGGTACAAACAATATTACGCGCCCAACAATGCCGTATTGGTCATTGTCGGCGATGTCGATGCCAAACAAACGCTTCAGACGGCCACCAAACTCTTCGGCGATATTCCGGCCAAAGCCCAGCCGCCGCGCAACAAACTGAATACCGAACCCTATTTGCGCAAACCTGTTACAGTCAAAGCTACTTCTCCGGTCACACACCAGCCGCTGATTGCCATCAACTTCCGTGTGCCGAAACTCCAAAAACTCGATGACACGATGCCTTTCGCCCTCGACATCCTCTCCGATATTTTGGCAGGCAACGCGTCCAGCCGTTTTGACAAAAACCTCGTGCGCGGCAAGCAAACCGCATTGAGCGCAGGCACGCATTACGACATCATCAGCCGCGAAATGCCGCTGTTCAGCGTAATGGCCATGCCTGCCGAAGGCGTGAAAACCGATACTCTGATTGCCCAGCTGCGCCAAGAAATCAAAGACATTGCCGACAACGGCGTTTCCGAAGAAGAATTGCAGCGCGTCAAAACCCAGGCAGCAGTCAACGAAATCTACGCCAAAGACTCCATGTCTTCCCAAGCCTCCATGATGGGGCGCCTCGAAGCGCGCGGTTTCCAATATACCGACGAACAAGAAATCCACCGCCGCCTACAGGCAGTCAGCGCGCAAGAAGTACAGGCCGCAGCCCGGATGTTGACCGACGAGCGCATGAGTACCGTCATCATCGAGCCGCAAAAACCTGCCGCCGCGCCAAGCAAAAAAGCTGCCAAACGCCGATAAACATCAGGCCGTCTGAAAGCCCATACCCTTTCAGACGGCCCTAACAGAAAGCCACAACATGAAACCCACCCTGCTCGCCCTTGCCCTCCTCCTGCCCTTAAGCGTCCAAGCCGCCACCGACATCCAACGCTGGCGCAACCGCGACGGCACCCAAATCCTCCTTGTCGAACGCCACGAAAACCCCATCATCGACCTTGAAGTCAGCTTCAAGGGCGCAGGCAGCGTCGCCAATCCGGACGGCAAAAGCCAAGTTGCCGAATTTACCGCCGCCCTCCTGACCGACGGCACCCAAGAGCTGGACGAAGAAGCCTTCAATGCCGAAGCCGACAACATCGGCGCACAAATCAGCAGCGACAGCAATGCCGAGAGCGCATCCGCAGGCTTCCGCAGCCTCAGCAAAGCCGACATCCGCGACAAAGCCGCCAACTTGCTCAACCACTCGCTGACCCGTCCGCGCTTTGACGAAGCCGTTTTCCGCCGCCGTCAAATCCAATCCATTACCGGTTTGCAACAACAGGAAACCACCCCCGACTACACCGCCACGCGCGAAATGACCAAACTCATCTATCCGAACCACCCCTATGGCAGCGGCGCAAACATAACCGTTGACAGCCTCAAACAAGTTAGTCTGGACGACATCCGCGCCTTCCACCGCACCCACTACGGCAAAGACAACGCCATCGTCGCCATCGTCGGCGACCTCAACCGCAAACAGGCAGAGCAACTGGTCGAGCTCGTCCTCAAAGACCTGCCGGCCAAAGCCACCGCAACCCACGCCATCCCGCCCGTTCCCAAACAAACCGCCCAAAGCCGCGACATCCCCTTTGCCGGCACACAGGCACAAGTCCTGCTCGGCACCTCCCTCATCAAACGCCACGACCCTGACTACTATGCCCTCGTTGCCGGCAACTACATCCTCGGCGGCGGCGGTTTCGACAGCCGCCTCATGAAAGTTTTGCGCGACCAACACGGCTACACCTACGGCGTATACAGCAGCCTCGCCCCGGCGACAGAAGAAGGCACGTTTGCCGTTTCCTACTCCACCCAAAAGAAAAACACCAAAGCCTCACTGGCTGACACCCAAGCCGTCATCGAGCAGTTTATCGCCGAAGGCCCGACCGAAGCCGAGCTGAAACAGGCCAAAGCCAACATCGTCGGCGGCTTTCCCCTGCGCTACGACTCCAACGACAAACTGCTCAACTACCTGAGCCTGATCGGCCTCTACGACCTGCCCAACGACTACTTAGAAGCCTACCCCAAAGCCATCAACAGCCTGACCGTCGAACAAGTCCGCGACGCATGGCAACGCCGCGTTAAATTCAAAGACCTCAACACCGTCGTTGTCGGTGCAGAATAAAACGCTTTAAAACAACAGACCGTCTGAAAGATTTTTCAGACGGCCTGTTTTCATTCTGTCGATTTGCTGATCTTGTCATCAGAGACCACTCTAATCAATAAAATATCAGTCACAATCAGCTGTTGTTGTACATTTATAATGAAAGCAAAGACATCATAAATAGCCTCTCTATTACTGAAGCCGACAAATATAAAGGCCGTCTGAAACCCAAATCTCAGGTTTCAGACGGCCTTTTTTAACCGGTCAATTACTTATTCAACCGTTACCGATTTAGCCAAATTGCGCGGTTTGTCCACGTCTGTACCGCGTGCGAGGGCGGCGTGGTAAGACAGGAGTTGCACGGGGATGGTGTGCACAATCGGCGAGAGTACGCCGACGTGGCGTGGGGCGCGGATAACGTGCACGCCTTCGGTGGCGCTGAAGTTGCTGTCGAGGTCGGCGAAGACAAACAGTTCGCCGCCGCGTGCGCCGACTTCCTGCATATTAGCTTTTACTTTGTCCAACAGGCTGTCGTTCGGGGCAATCACGACAACAGGCATGTTCTCGTCCACCAAGGCCAACGGACCGTGTTTCAACTCACCCGCAGGATAAGCTTCGGCGTGGATATAGGTAATCTCTTTCAGCTTCAATGCGCCTTCGAGGGCGATTGGGAAGTGGATGCCGCGACCCAAGAAGAGTGCGCTGGTTTTCTTGGCAAATTTTTGCGCCCAAGCGGCGATTTGCGGCTCCAGATTGAGAGCGTGCTGAATGCTGCCCGGCAGTTGGCGCAGTTCTTCAACGTATTCACGCGCTTGTTCGTCAGAAACCAGGCCGCGCTGTTTGCCCAAGGTAACGGCCAGGCCGAACAGGACAACCAGTTGGGTCGTGAACGCTTTGGTAGAAGCGACGCCGATTTCTGCGCCGGCGCGTGTGTACAGTACCAACTCGCTTTCACGCGGCAGGGCGGATTCCATCACGTTACAAATAGACAGGCTGTGTTTGTGTCCCAAGGATTGCGCGTATTTCAGGGCTTCCATGGTGTCCAAAGTTTCGCCGGATTGGGAAATGGTGATGACCAGTTGTTTCGGATCGGCAATCACGTCGCGGTAGCGGTATTCGCTGGCGATTTCCACGTCGGTCGGCACTTTGGCGATGGATTCGAGCCAGTATTTGGCGGTCAGCGCGGCATAGTAGGACGTACCGCAGGCAAGGATTTTGATGCTATGGATATCGTCGAATACTTCGCGTGCATTCGCGCCGAAGTTTTCAGGTTCAAAACCGCCGTCCAAGAAGACTTCGGCTGTATCGGCAATGGCGCGGGGCTGTTCGTGGATTTCTTTTTGCATGAAGTGGCTGTATGGGCCCAACTCCAAAGAAGCCAGAGACAATTCGGACACTTTAATCGCGCGTTCGGTTTGCGCACCGGTTTTGTCGAGCAATTTTTCGATACCGTTTGCGTTCAGCAGGGCGATGTCGCCGTCTTCCAAGTAAGCGATGCGGCGGGTAAAGGCGATCACGGCGGATACGTCGGAAGCGATAAAGGTTTCTTGGTCGCCCAAAGCCACCAACAGCGGGCAGCCCATGCGCGCAACAACCATTTGTTCAGGGTTGTCTTGTGCGATAACGGCAATGGCGTATGCACCGTGGAAACGGGCAGTCGCAGCTTGGACGGCTTCAAACAGTTTGCCGCCATTTTGTGTGTATTCGTGGTTGACGCTGTGGGCGATGACTTCGGTATCGGTTTGCGATTCGAAGGTGTAACCCAACGCTTTCAGGCGTTCGCGTTCGGCTTCAAAGTTTTCGATGATGCCGTTGTGGACAACCGCGATCATGCCGCCGGAAATATGAGGGTGGGCGTTAGGCTCGGTTACACCGCCGTGGGTTGCCCAACGGGTATGGCCGATGCCGATATGGCCGAACACGCCATTTTCACGTGCTGCATCTTCCATCAGCTGAACACGGCCGACACGGCGGACGCGTTTGATTTTGCCGTCCATGTTTACGGCAATACCCGACGAATCGTAGCCTCGGTATTCAAGGCGTTTGAGACCATCGGTCAGAAAATCGACTACATTGTGATTGGCGCGAATAGCACCTACGATACCGCACATATAAGTTCCTTAGTATCAAAAGTTTGAAAAAATGACTGCTGCTCCGGCTCCCGAAAGCGGCAGTCGGAAAACGCCGTTTTATATTCATTGAAACGGCAAATCTGGGTTTCAGACGGCCTGTTGTTTCTCAAGGCCGTCTGAAAACAAATAAAAGACCAGCCTTACTTCTTATCGCCTTTTTCCGGACGCACCCAGCCTTCGATGACGGTTTGGCGCGAACGGGCGAGGACGAGTTTGCCGTCTTCGCAGTTGCGGGTAATCGCGCTGCCCGCGCCTGTCGTCACTTTGTTGCCGAGGGTAACGGGGGCAACCAGTACGCAGTTTGAACCGATGCGTACTTCGTCACCGATGACGGTTTTGTGTTTGTTCACGCCGTCGTAGTTGGCAATAATCGTGCCGGCGCCGAAGTTGGTTTTGCTGCCGATCTCAGCATCACCGATGTAGGTGAGGTGGTTGGCTTTGGTGCCGTTGCCGATGGTGGCGTTTTTGACTTCGACGAAGTTGCCGATGTGTACGTCGTCGGCCAGTTTGGCTTGCGGACGCAAACGAGCGTATGGGCCGATTTGGTTGTTTTCGCCGACTTCGCAACCTTCAAAATGGGAGAATGGGGCGATTTTGGTGTTGGCACCGATTTTGGCGTTTTTGATCACGCAGTTGGCACCGATTTCGACGTTGTCGCCGAGTTCGACTTCGCCTTCGATGACGACGTTGACGTCAATCACGACATCTTGTCCGTGTTTCAGACGGCCTCGTAAATCGAAACGTGCCGGATCGCGCAGGGTTACGCCTGCTTTGAGCAATTCTTGCGCCTGTTCGGTTTGGAAAATACGCTCGAGTTCGGCCAGTTGGAGTTTGTTGTTCACGCCGGCGGCCAGATGGGAGGCACGGACTTGGACAGGATGAACTTTGATACCGTCGGCAACGGCTTTGGCGATGAGGTCGGTCAGATAGTATTCGCCTTGGGCATTGTTGCTGGAAAGGCTGTTCAACCAAGCTTCGAGTTTGGCGTTGGGCAGAACCAAAATGCCGGTATTGATTTCTTTCACGGCTTTTTGGGCGGCATCGGCGTCTTTTTCTTCGACAATGGCGGTTACGCTGCCGTTGCTGTCGCGGATGATGCGGCCCAAACCTGTCGGGTCGTTGGGCACGTCGGTCAACAGGCCGACTTCGTCGCCTGCGGCTTCGAGCAGGGTTTCAAGGGTGGCTGCGTCAATCAGGGGGACGTCGCCGTACAACACCAGCGTGCGGCCTTCGGCAGACAGGTGCGGCAGGGCGGTTTTGACGGCGTGGCCGGTACCGAGCTGTTCGGTTTGTTCGACCCAAACGACATCGCGTTTGACGGTGTCCAAGACTTGCTCTTTGCCGTGGCCGATGACGACGCAGATGTTTTGGGGATTCAGGGAGGCGGCGGTGTCGATAACGCGCTCAACCATGGGAAGGCCGCCGATGCGGTGCAGCACTTTGGGCATTTTGGAGTACATGCGCGTGCCTTTGCCGGCGGCGAGGATGACGATATTTAAAGCTGTCTGAGCCATGATACGGTTTCCGTTGTCGTTGTTTGAGGCCGTCTGAAAAGTGTGGCAACAAGTGTTGGTTGTTTTTCACTCCGTTTCAGACGGCCTTGGGGATATTGTTATTCGGTTGCTGGCTGTTGGTTGGCAAATTGCGGTTTTTGCCAGTGCTGGCCGCGTTCGCCGTGTTCAGCATGATCCGCTTGATGGGATTGGACGGCGCGGCGCTCTGGGCGGAACTGGTTGTAATTCATGTTTTTAGAATAAGTACCGTCCTGATAAACGATAGGTGTGCCGGTAGCATATTTTTGGCGTACGGCGGTACGGCCGGATTCGTTGGTGTAGGTTTCCCAAGAGCAACCGGCCAAAACGGCGGCGGCGGTCAGAATTAAAGCGAGTTTACGCATGATGTTGTCCTTGTTTTAAATGTCGGCAATACCGCGTATTGTACTTGTTTTTGCAAAACTTCACGGCAGTTTTGTGCAAACTTCAAGCAAACCCTGCATATCTTTCGCTATGCCGTCGGCAAATGGCAGCGGATGGGCCTTTTCGCCATACCAAACGGTCTTCATGCCCAAGGCTTTGGCTTGGTGCAGATTGTCGGCGCTGTCGTCCACCATAATGCACTGTTCGGGTTTGACGCCCAACAGGCGGCAGACGTTGAGATAGGCCTGCGGATTAGGTTTGTAGAGCAGGCCGAAGTCGTCCGTGCCGAACAAGCCGTCAAAATGCGCTTCCAAGCCCAACGCCTCAACCAATGCGCGGACATAAAACGAAGGCCCGTTGGAAAATACGGCTTTTCGCCCTTTCAGACGGCCTAAAACATCATCAGTTCCATCCATACCCTCCACCTTTACCAAAATTTGCTTAAGTGGATGACTTTCAAGCAAAAATTCATCGATATCGACTTCGGGATGGTGGATTTGCAAACCGGCAAGCGTCGCGCCGTATCGGTGCCAATAATCTTGGCGCAGATGAGAGGCGGCTTCTTCGGAAAGCTTCAGACGGCCTGCCATGTATTCGGTCATGGCGCGGTTGATGATGTAGAAAATGCCGGCTTCGGCATTGTGCAAAGTATTGTCGAGGTCAAACAGCCAAACTGGGGAATGATTCATATCGTGCCTTGATATGCAGATTTTGTTATGATATTTCGTATTTTACCCGCACAAAGGAAAGAGAATGAAACTGAAATTGTCCGCAGTGGCTCTATTACTGGCTTCGGCAAACCTGTACGCCCAAACCGAAGTGCGTTTGGCCGTGCACAAATCCTTCAGCCTGCCCCAAACCGTCATCGCTCAATTTGAAAAAGCCAACGATGCCAAAGTGTCCGTCATCAAGGCAGGCAGCGGCAACGAAATGCTCAACAAGCTGATTTTGAGCAAGGCCAACCCGATTGCCGATGCAGTTTACGGTTTGGACAACGCCAACATCGGCAAAGCCAAAGCCGCCGGCATCCTCGCTGCCAGCCAACCCAAATCCGCGCCCGTAACCGCGTCCCTGCCCGATGCGCTGGCTGTCGATTACGCCTATGTCACCATCAACTACGACAAAAAATGGTTTGAACAGAAAAAACTGCCCCTGCCGCAAACCTTGCAAGACCTGACCAAACCGGAATATAAAAACCTTCTGGTGACTCCGTCTCCCGCCACATCCTCGCCCGGCTTCTCCTTCCTCTTGGCCAACATCGGCGGTATGGGTGAAGAAGGCGCGTTCAAATGGTGGGCGCAAATGCGCCAAAACGGCGTGAAAGTCGCCAAAGGCTGGAGCGAAGCCTACTACACCGACTTTACCCAAAACGGCGGCGCCTATCCCCTCGTGGTCAGCTATGCCACCAGCCCGGCGGCCGAAGTCCACTACTCCAAAGGCAAATACAGCACCCCGCCCACCGGTAACCTCTTCCTCAAAGGCGGCACATTCCGCCAAGTTGAAGGCGCGGCCGTTTTAAAAGGCGCAAAACAACCCGAGCTGGCGGCCAAACTGGTGAGCTGGCTGCAAAGCGGCGAAGTGCAAAAAGCCCTGCCTGCCGAAATGTGGGTCTATCCGGCAGTCAAAAACACGCCGCTGCCCAAAGTATTCGAGTTTGCCCAAACCCCGAAACACAGCGATTCCCCCAACCGCGCCGACATCAACACCAAACAAAAACAATGGGTGAGCCGTTGGAGCAAAACCGTTTTACGTTAAGCTGAAAAAGATTTAAGAAAGATTAAAGGCCGTCTGAAAAAACAAATCATTAGTTTTTCAGACGGCCTTGTTTTACAATGACCTTTTAAACAACTTCACACGCATACACAATTATGAATTTCGATCTTCAATCCCTCTCCCCCTTCTCCGGTTGGGAACAACTCGCCCAAACCGGCATGTCTTTCGGCATGAACCTGCTGGCCGCCTTAGCCATCTTCTTTATCGGCCGCTGGGTCACCACGCGCGTGGTGACACTGATGAAAGCCGCGCTGACACGTGCCAAAGTCGATAAAACGCTGGTCAGCTTCCTCGGCAACGTCGCCAACATCGGCCTGCTGATCCTCATCATCATCGCCGCACTGGGTAAACTCGGCATTCCGACCACTTCCGTGACCGCCTTGATCGGTGGCGCAGGCTTGGCCGTGGCTTTGTCTTTGAAAGACCAACTGTCCAACTTCGCCGCCGGCGTGCTGATTATCCTGTTCCGCCCGTTTAAAGTCGGTGACTTTATCCGCGTCAACGGTTTTGAAGGTATCGTCCGAGAAATCAAAATGGTGCAGACCTCTTTGAGCACGCCGGACAACGAAGAAGTCGTCCTACCCAACAGCGTGGTCATGACCAACAGCATCACCAACCGCTCCTCCCTGCCCCTGTGCCGCGCCCAAGTCGTTGTCGGCGTCGATTACGCCTGCGACTTGAAAGCCGCCAAAGCCGCCGTATTGAGAGCGGCAACCGAGCATCCATTGTGTGTTCAAACCGAAGAACGACCTGCCGTCGTATACATTACCAACCTTGGCGACAGCGCCATCGAAATCACCCTTTGGGCGTGGACGCAAGAAGAAAATCTCGGCCCATTCCGATTCGCCCTGAACGAGCAGATCGTCGAAAATCTGCGCGAAGCCAACATCAACATCCCATTCCCGCAACGCGATGTCCACCTCATTCAGCCGAAAGACTGATTTCAGCTTTCAGGCCGTCTGAAACCCGGCGGGCCAAACGCCCGCCCTATTCCACCATTTCCATAAGGAGCCGCCATGTCCCATCTGCAAACCATCGCCGAACACCTGACCAGCCGCCGTCAAACCGTTACCTGCGCCGAGTCCTGCACCGGTGGCCTGCTTGCAGGTGCGCTGACTTCCCTCTCCGGCAGCTCGCAATGGTTTCATCAAAGCTTCGTCACATACAGCAACCAAGCCAAACAAGAGCGTCTTGGTGTCATGCCCGACACCTTGCTGAAACACGGCGCGGTCAGCCGCGAGACCGTCTATGAAATGGCACGCGGCGTAAAAGCCGTAGCGCAGGCAGATTATGCTTTGAGTATTTCCGGCATCGCCGGCCCTAGCGGAGGCAGCGCGGCCAAACCGGTCGGCACAGTCTGGTTCGGCCTGGCCACGCCCGAAGGTTCGTTTGAGCAAACCGCGCTATTCACAGGTGACCGCGAAGCAGTAAGGGCGCAAGCCGTCGAATACGCATTGGCTTTCTTGGCGGAACATTTGGTTTAATAGAAAAAACACAGGCCGTCTGAAATCTGGAAATCAGGTTTCAGACGGCCTTTTTATCTATTCAAACCATCGGCGGATTTATACGCCCAAAAGCTCTTTGCCGAGGAAGCTGCCTTTTTCGACACCCGGCAGGACGAAGAAATAGCCGCCGCCAAACGGGCTGATGTATTCCTCCAGCGGCTCGCCGTTGAGCAGGTTTTGCACGAAGATGAAGCCGTCGGCAAGGTTGGCCTGATAGCAGATGAACACCAAGCCGACATCAAGTTGGCCGTTGGCGGCTAGGCCGCGCGAGTAGTTGAAGGCGCGGCGGGAGAGCAGGTGTTTTTTCATGAACTCAGGATCGCGCGGATTGGCAAGGCGCATATGGCTGTCTTTGGGCGTGATTTTGCCGTCGGCGTCTTTGGCGAAATCGGCGGTGTCGCCTTCTTTTTTACCGTCCATGGGCGCACCGCTGTATTTGCGCCGGCCGAAAATATCGGTTTGTTCCTGCATCGGGGTGCGGTCCCAAAATTCGACAAAGTGGCGGATGAGGCGGACGGCCTGATAGCTGCCGTTTTTCGCCCATGCCGGTTCGTCCAAGCTGTTGGCGGCAACGCCTGTCCACAGGACTTGATCGGCGACTTTGGGATCTTCGACTTTTGGATTACCGGAGCCGTCGCGGAAACCTAAAAGATTGCGCGCGGCAATGGCGCCGGGTTCGGCTTTAGGGAGCCAACCGTCTATGCTCCAACGGATCACGGCAAACTGGGCGGTGTTTTTGATGATGTCGCGCAGGGCGGCTTGGCAGGTTTCGGGGGAGAATGCGCAAATTTGCAGGCTGAGGTCGCCGTCGCACCAAGATTTTTGGAGTTTGTCGTTAGGAAAGTCGCGCATTTCCTGCAGGTGTTTCGGCTTTTTGTCTTTGAGGCCGAAGCGGTCGTCAAATAGGCTGCTGCCGACGCCGACGGTAACCGTCAGTCCGTCGGGGCGGAATTGTTTGCCGAGGATGCCGCTGCCCGCAGGCGGGAGCTTGTCGTCGCCGTCTTGGTATTCGCCGCCTTGGGTGAGGAATTCGATGCGGGCGGTCAGGGCGCGGAACAGGTTTTCAAGTTGTTTGGCGTCTTTGGCGGTAACGTCAAAGGCACACATGATGCCGAAGAGCTGGTGTGGCGTAACGATGCCTGCCTGATGCTCGCCATAACACGGATAGGCCAGCTCGGAATGTTGGTTGTTTTGGGTCTCGGCGGCGGATTCGCCTTGTTTTTTACCGGCAAAATAACCGGCAACGCCGATGGCGCCGGCGGCAAGGGCAGTTTTGAAAAGGGTTCGTTTTTCGGGTTGTGCCGGTTGTTTGTTTTGGCTCATGGTCTGCTCCTTGGCAGGGAACGGAAAGATTGCAATCGTGTGAAGTAAGGTCGGTTTTCAGACATATTTGTGTGGGCGGCAATAAGATTCAGACGGCCTTTCAATATCCAAAGGCCGTCTGAAAACGCGTTATCTTATTTCAAACCCAAAATGCCGCGCAGTTTGGCCAAGTCTTCTGCCAAGGCATTAATCGGCGCCTGCAGGGCTTTGCGGTCTTCTTCGCTCAGTTTGTCGTATAGCTCGAAGCCGTCTTGTTTTTTGTATTTCGCCAAAATGTCTTCAACCTGTTTGAAGTTGGCATCAGTTTTTTCCAACAGCGCTTTGTCTTTGGCTTCGATCAGCGGACGGAACAAATCAACGATTTTTTTGGAGCCTTCCACATTGGCTTGGAAGTCGCTCAAGTCGGTATGGCTGTAACGGTCTTCTTCGCCGCTGATTTTGCTGCCGGCCACTTCTTCAATCAGTTCGGACGCGCCGCCGACCACCTTACCCGGAGGAAACGCCAATGCGTCGATTTCTTTTTGCAGTGCTTCGACATCGGTCATCAGTTTGGCTGCAATTTCCTTCACGCCGGATACGTCTTTTTCTACCCAAAGGGCGTGTTCGATACGGTGGAAGCCGGTAAATCCGGCATCTTTCGCACCGTCTTTGAAGTCGTCTTCACGCGCATCGATGACGGGGTCGAGTTCGCTGAAAAGCTCGGCAATCGGTTCGATACGTTCGTAATGGACGCGGGTGGCGGCAAACAGGGATTTGGCCTTTTCAATGTCGCCGGCTTTAACGGCTTCGGTAAAGGTTTTGGTTTTCGCCACCAGCTCTTTAACCTCGCCTTGAACGTAAGCTTTATAGTCGGCGAGCGGTTGGGACAGTTTTTCCAAATCCGCTTCGTTGGCAGTGTCTTTGAAGCCGCTGTCGGTAACAATCAGCTTACCGCGCGGATTTGTCAACAGGCCGCAAGTCATTTCGTATTCGCCCGGCAGTAGGGTAACGGTCATTTTGTCGGATAAACCCGGGGCGATGTTTTCACGCTCGTCCACCACCATCACGCCTTTCAGGATTTCCCATTCCAGCTTGCGGCCGCTGTCGTTTTTAATGTTGAACACGACTTGGCCGCTGGGGACGGTCAATTCCATCGGTTCGCAGGCAGTATCGTTCACACCGATATTGACCGAACCGTCGGCATTGGCGGCAGCGGATGCGCCTGAAGCGGCAGGCGCGGCTTTTTCGGCTTCAGGCGGCTGACACGCGGTCAAACCCAGAGCCAGCATTACAGACAAAGCAGTCAGATTGAATTTTTTCATTTTACTTCCTTCTTATTTAGTTAACGTTTTTGCTGGCGCACTGCCGCGCAAAAACCAAATCATGACGGGAACCAGATACAGCAGCCAAATCAGGACTTCGCCTTCGGTTGGGTGGTCGGTATAGCCGAAGAAACCGCCGAGCAGCACGCCTAAAGGGCTGTCTTCATGCAAATATTTCGATGTGTCGAAAGCAATATCCTGCATCACATTCCATACGCCGGCCTCATGCAGCGCGCGAAACGAACCGGCCAGCAGACCGGCCGCCACCACAATCAGAAACGCGCCCGTCCAACGGAAAAACTTCGCCAAGTTCAGGCGCATACCGCCCTGATAAATCAGCGTACCGATGACAACTGCCACCAACAGCCCCAACACCGCGCCTATCGGCATAGACCACGTCGGGCTTTGCTGGAACACGGCAAGCAGGAAAAACACGCTCTCTAAACCTTCGCGCGCCACAGCCAAAAACGCCATGCCGACTAAGGCCCACCCCTGGCCGCTGCCGCGGTTCAAGGCCGACTGAACAGAATCCTGAAGATGTTGTTTCATCGAACGCGCGGCCTTTTTCATCCACAAAATCATGTACGTCAGCATAGCCACGGCCACCAGGCCGATGGCGCCGACCACCAATTCCTGTTCTTTTTGCGGAATCTCGCCGGTAGCGGAATGAATGCCGTAACCAATACCCAAACACATGACCGAAGCCAAAAACACGCCCAGCCAAACCTTCGGCATCAGCTCGCTGTGTCCCGACTGTTTCAAAAAACTGGCAACAATGCCGACGATCAGGGCGGCTTCGATGCCCTCGCGCAGCATAATCAATAAAGCAATCAGCATAAAAAACTCTAAAGTGAAATGTTCATTTGTTAACGCATTTATAACGCTTTATGCTTAATAACGCAAATTATTTTTATTTTTTAATAACCCCATATTTATTAAGATTTTTTAAAATAAAATAACGGACGTAATCAATAAAAACTAAAAGGCCGTCTGAATAAGGCCGTCTGAATTTTATTTTTTCAGACGGCCTTAATTTATCTAAGCAATTGTAAATAAATAATAAAAAAGTTCCATAGTATAAATTTCCCTATCAGTGATATTTTCAGAATTTATCAAATTTAAAAGGTTGATTTACAACAAAAATTAAAACCGCCTTATCTTTTATAGTTGGCATATTGCTGGTGCAATCAGCAATCCATGACATAACAAACGCATAACAAAGGAACCCTCCTATGCCACGTTTAAAACTCCACCAAATCGCTTTGGCTTTGGTCGTTTCTGCCGCGCTGACCGCCTGCGGCGAGAAAACGGCTCAAACAACCGAAACCCCTCAAGCAGCTTCTGCCGCGAGCGGTGCCGATGCTGCCGCAAGCACCGCCGCTGTTTCGGCCCCTCAAAATTCTGCCGATGTTTCTGCCGAAGACAAAGCCCTGTTGGAACGCGCGCAAGCTACGTTCAAACCTTTGCCTGACTTAGCCGAAATGCAAAAAGTTCGTCCGTTTACCGAAGAACAGGTCAAACTCGGCCAACAACTTTGGTACGAAAACCGCCTGTCCAAAGGCAACACCGTCAGCTGTAACTCTTGCCACAACTTGGCAACTGCCGGCGTAGACAACATGCCGACCAGCGCGGGCCACAAAAGCCAATTCGGCGGCCGTAACTCCCCAACTGCTCTGAATGCCGCCTTGTTGGGCAGCCAATTCTGGGACGGCCGTGCAGCCGATGTGGAAGAACAAGCCGGCGGCCCATTGCTCAACCCGGTTGAAATGGCCAACGCTACCGAAGCCGATGCCGCCGCCAAAATCGCCGGTATCCCTGAATACCAAGAAAAATTCAAAGCCGCATTCCCTGAAGACGGCGCGGTTTCCTTAAAAAACATCACCACCGCATTGGGCGCGTTTGAACGTACCCTGCTGACCCCGACCCGTTGGGACGACTACCTGAAAGGCAACGTATCTGCCCTGAGCGAACAAGAACGCAAAGGCGTACGCGCATTTATGGACAACGGCTGTATCGCTTGTCACAACGGCGTCAACTTGGGCGGTACCATGTTCCAAAAATTCGGCTTGGTGGACGGTCCTTACTGGAAACACATCGACGATCCTAAACACGACAAAGGCCGTGCGGACGTAACCAAAAAAGCCGAAGACGAATTCTTCTTCCGCGTTCCCGGCTTGAGAAACGTCGAACGCACCTACCCATACTTCCACAACGGCAGCGTTTGGGAACTGGATAAAGCCGTCAACATCATGGCGAAAGCTCAATTGGGTAAAACCCTGGCTCCGGAAGACACTGAAAACATCGTTGCCTTCTTGAAAGCCCTCTCCGGCAATGTTCCAGAGTCTGCCCGAACCATGCCTGAGCTGCCTGTATCCACCGATGTCAAATCCCAACCTGACAACAAATAAGGTTTAGCACAAAACAAAGGCCGTCTGAAAATCCGTTTCAGACGGCCTCTTTGTTGCCGGCCATATGGGCGCATTTGTTTCACGATTCCACACAATATGGTAATCTTGAGCCGATTTTCACCATACATCCGAAAGGAACATCATGAGCCTGATTATTGAAGACTTGCAAGAAGGCCACGGCAAAGAAGCCGTCAAAGGCAAAGAAATCACCGTACATTACACCGGCTGGTTGGAAGACGGTACCAAATTCGACTCCAGCCTCGACCGCCGTCAACCGCTGACCATCACTCTGGGCGTCGGCCAAGTGATTAAAGGTTGGGACGAAGGCTTCGGCGGCATGAAAGAAGGCGGCAAACGCAAGCTGACCATTCCTTCCGAAATGGGCTACGGCGCACACGGTGCTGGCGGCGTGATTCCTCCACACGCAACTTTGATTTTTGAAGTCGAGCTGCTGAAAGTGTACGAATAAGCATTTGACGCTTCAAAAGACCGAGGCCGTCTGAAATCCGAAGTTTGGTTTTTCAGACGGCCTGTTTTTATCAAGATTCGGTATAATGCCCTCTTTTACAAGCAAACCATTTCCCAAGGAACCACCATGCTTTTATCCGAACAAGTCAAAACCCTGATTGAAGGCGTTACCCCTTGCGAACACGTCGAAGTCGAAGGCGACGGCCATCACTTCTTCGCCGTAATCGTTTCCTCCTCATTTGAAGGCAAAGCCCGCCTCGCCCGCCACCGCCTGATTAAAGACGGCCTCAAGCCGCAACTCGAAAGCAACGAATTGCACGCACTGTCGATTTCCGTTGCCGCCACTCCGGCCGAATGGGCTGCCAAACAGGCTTAATTCGGAATCAAACAAAAGGCCGTCTGAAAACTTTTCAGACGGCCTTTTTCTTTTCATACATATTAAACAGCGCAGGCAATCAATACAAACGCCAAACCGCATTCGACAACACGCAATCGCGGTGTCAACCCTACCGGCACAACCGCCAAACTAGCCCTGCCGTTTCGGGAAAAACTGCACCACATTCTCCCCTTGCGGCAACACCAATTTCTTCACGGCATGGCCGTACACGGTTTCAAGCGTGATGTTCAGACGGCCTTCGTTTTCAAAAATCTTATCCACACATTCCTTGGCCGCTTGCGGATTGCTGAACTTTAACGCATTCCACAATCCCAAGGTTTCCATGTCCTGCCAAAACGTTCCGGCTTTTTTATAGCTCAACTCAAGCTTGGCCGTGTCGGTTACCGGATCGTAAAAGCCGTTGTCGGCGAGCATATCGCCCAAGTCGTGCATATCAATCAGCGTGGGCGCTTCGCATTCGATGCCTTCATGGTTCAGACGGCCTGTCAGCTCGCTCAGGCTGTCGCGGCCAAAGTGTGTGAAAAACAATAATCCGTCGGTTTTCAAAGCGACGGCCCAGTTTTTCAATACCGGCAAAATATCGTCGGCGCGGCTGAGGCTGAGATTGGCCCACAACATATCGGCGGATGCTTCGGGCAACGGCGCGGTCAGGGCTTGGTAATGCTGCGGAATGGTTTTGCCGGTCAGCTTCTGCCAGAAACCGCCTTTGCGCGCGGCAGCGGCGGTTTTCAAAAAGTCGGCATTCGGATCGTATTCTTCAAACACGGCGTCGGGATAACGCGCGGCCAGCAGGCTGCGGCTGATGTCGGCATCGGCACCAATCAGCATGATGCGTTTGGGTGCATTGCGGACCAGCTGCAGGCGCTCGTCGGTGTCTTGGGCGAGATGGCGGTGAATCTGCCAGCGTTTGTCTTGTTCGGTCATGGTGGGTCGTGTCAGCGGGCTTTGCCCGACAATGTTTTTATGGTTTAAGGCTGTTTCAGACGGCCTTTTCGACAAAATTGCGGTAGGTTTCGGCAAATTCGTCGGCATGGCTTAAAAAGGGCGCGTGTGCGGCTTTGTCGATAAGGACCAGCTCGCTGTTGCTCAAATGGCGGTGTAAATATTCGCCCATGCGCGGCGGTGTGATGGCGTCTTTCTGTCCAAACACCAGCAATGACGGCGTTTGAATAAGCGGCAACAGCGGACGCGCGTCGGCATGATTGACGGCTTCAAGCGCGGCCTGTAAGGCGGAAGGCGTGCCGCAGCGCGCCAAATCGGGCAATATGCGGTTTAAGATTTCGCCCGAATGCGGCGTGTGCAACAGTTGCAGTTGTAGAAACTGTTTAATATGTTTGGCATAATCCTGCTGGAATGCGCCGACCATCTTGCCCAAGGCAGGTTGCGCCAAGCCTTCGGGATAATCCGTGTCGGCAGTCAATCGGGCAAAACTTGCCGTCAGGCAGAGCGATTGGATTTTGTCGGGATAAAGCGCGGTCAAATACAGGGCAACCAGTCCGCCCAGCGACCAGCCGAGAATGTGTGCCGGCGTGTCGATTTGTCCGGCGAAGGCTTCGGCAACGGCGGCAATATCAAACGGTTCGGCAAAAGGCGCATCGCCGTGTCCGGGCAAATCAAGCGCGTGGACGTCCCAATTGGCAGGCAGGCGCGGTATCAAATCGTCGAATACATGGCGGTTCGCCGCCCAACCGTGTATCAGATAAACTTTTTTGGCGGAGTGTGGCATGAATGTTCTTTCTTGGTGGCGCAATTTGAAACGGCTCAATGCGCGACGTTGCGTATTATGCCACGATTCCGTTTCAGACGGCCTTTGCCGAGGCTGCGCAAACGATTTGACGGAATATTTTATCGACGCGGCACAAAGCTGTCCTTTGTGTTTCCGCTATGTCGCGGGCGGGGCGGTGTGCGGCAGTTGTCAGAAAAAGCCGCCCGCATTTGATAGAATGTGGGCCTCGCTGTATTACGAACCGCCCGTCAGCAGCATGATACGCGAGCTGAAACACTTGGCGGATTTGGGCATGAGCCGTCCGTTGGCGGATTTGATGTGCCAAAACGCACCGGACTGGCTGGCGGCGGAACACTTCGATTTCGTCCTGCCCATGCCTTTGAGCAAAGAGCGGCGGCTCAAGCGCGGATTCAACCAAAGCGAGGTGTTGACGGATATTTTGGCAAAACGCTACGGCTGGACGCTGCTGCCGCGCCACGCGGTTTTCAGACGGCACGGCGAGCCGCAAAGTACGCTGAAAAGCGACGAACGTCGGCGAAATATCAAGAATGCATTTAAAATCAAAACTGAATTGCCGAAGGCGTGTAATATTCTGTTAATTGATGATGTCTTTACCACCGGTTCGACTTTAAACGAATTGGCGAAAACACTGAAAAAATCAGGCGCAGGTAAGATTTTTTGCTGGAGCTTGGCGCGGCCGCCAATGAAAAAATAGCTTAAAGTTTTTGACACCCATGGAACATTTCGGCATTATGCCACTCTATAAGTGATTGATTTATATGTTTACCATAGTTTTGTACCAACCCGAAATCCCGCCCAATACGGGCAATATCATCCGCCTGTGCGCCAATACCGGTGCCGATTTGCACTTGGTCAAGCCGCTTGGGTTTCCGCTGGATTCGTCCAAAATGAAACGCGCGGGCTTGGATTATCACGAGTTTGCCAAACTGACGGTACATGAAAATTTCGATGATTGCCTCAAGGCCCTTGAAGGCCGTCGCATTTTCGCGCTGACCACCAAAGGTTCTACCCGACCCGACGAAGTTTCCTTCCGCGAAGGCGACGTGTTGCTGTTTGGTCCCGAAACGCGCGGCCTGCCTGCCGAAGTTCTCGACAGCCTGCCTGCCGGACAAAAAATCCGCCTGCCGATGATGCCCGACAGCAGGAGCATGAATCTTTCCAATACCGTCGCCGTTATTCTGTTTGAAGCATGGCGACAAAACGGTTTCGCAGGCGGCGTATAACAGGCCGTCTGAAACCGCTGCGTTATCAACTCAAGAACGGAACCCGTTTTGACTTTTACCAAAAAAACCCTCCTTTCCTTAGCCGCCGCCACCATCGGCGTCCTTTCCATCAATGCCGCCGTCGCCGACAGCGTGGTCCGAGTCGAAAAACTGCATCCTTCTGCCAACCGCAGTTACAAAGTTGCCGGCAAACGCTACACGCCGCTGACCAAAGTTTCCTCTTTCAGCCAAACCGGCAAAGCCTCATGGTACGGCAGCCAATTCCACGGCCGTAAAACTTCCAGCGGCGAGCGTTACAATATGAACGCCCTCTCCGCCGCCCACAAAACCCTCCCTATTCCCAGCTACGCACGTGTGACCAATATGCAAACCGGCAAAAGCGTCATCGTCCGTGTCAACGACCGCGGCCCTTTCCACGGCAACCGCGTCATCGATGTTTCCAAAGCCGCCGCCCAACAATTGGGTTTCATCAACCAAGGCACAGCCAACGTCAAAGTTGAACAAATCATCCCCGGCCAAACCGCCGCTCAAACCATTATTACCCCAAACAACAAAGAATTTTTTGTTGATTTGAAATCCTTCGGTACCGAACGCGAAGCGCAAGCCTATTTGAACCAAACCGCACAAAGCCTGCCATCCGACAGCAAAATCACGCTTGAAAAACGCAACTACGAATACGTTGTCAAAATGGGTCCGTTCAGCAGCCAAGAACGTGCCGCCGAAGCAGGCGAACGCGCCCGTCATCTGAACCTGGCATCCGCCATCTGATTTCGTCCGCGTTACCGCTGAAGTTTGATACAATACAAGGCCGTCTGAAACCCGATTGCAAGGTTTCAGACGGCCTTTTTTAATCACAGGGGAACACCATGATCAGCAGGCTCACAGGAAAATTGATTGAGAAAAATCCGCCGCAGGTCGTTATCGACGTCAACGGCGTCGGTTATGAAGCCGACGTTTCCATGCAGACTTTCTACAACCTGCCTTCCGTTGGCGAAACCGTCCATCTTTACTCTCAGCTTGTTGTCCGCGAAGACGCACATTTGCTGTTTGGTTTCGCCTCAGCCGAGGAACGCGCCACCTTCCGCCAACTGGTCAAAGTCAGCGGCATCGGTGCCAAAACCGCATTGGGCATTTTGTCGGCCATGAATGCCGACGAGCTAGCGCAAGCCATCGCCGAAGAAGACGTCAAACGTCTCTCCTCCGCGCCCGGCATCGGCAAGAAAACCGCCGAACGCATGGTATTGGAACTGCGTGGCAAACTCGTGTCCCATACCGTTTCAGACGGCCTGTTTGCCCCTGATGCCGTTGCCGACGAAAGCCAAGACATTATCAACACCCTGCTTGCCCTCGGCTACAACGAACGCGAAGCCAAAGCCGCCACCAAAGGCATTCCCAAGGGCACGGAAGTCGGCGAAGGCGTGCGCCTGGCCTTGAAAAACCTGCTCAAATAAGGCCGTCTGAAACATGAAGACATTGGCCCTGAGCATCACCCTCTTTCTAAGCGCATGCGTCTATACCGAGACCCCGTATGGACGCACCGCCGTCTTGGACCTGCCCGTCCACTCGCAAACCACTGTCAACAAAACCGTGACCATCAACGCCCCGCCCGGGACGACCGTCATCTATCAAGACAGCGAACCCGTCCGCAATTACCCAGCCTATCCCGTTTATCCCCGCCGGGTTTATCGTTATCGATAAACAACGCTGACCGTTTGAAACCATAGGTTCAGACGGCCTGTTGAGAGACTAACCATGAAATACATCCTTCCCCTGCTTTTACTCCTGAGCGCCTGCACACCGGACACCAAGACCACGGATGCCGCATCCGACCCCAAAACACACGGCTTTGCACACCGCCTGACCGAAGGCGAAAAACTACTGACCCAAGCCCTCATCAAACAAGACCTCGCCGCCTACTTCAAACACGAAACCGGCGGCGCATTTGCCGAACAAGCCCCCTTATTCTCGGCCCAGCAACTTGCCGAACAGAAAAACATCCCCAAAAACGATGCCATCGGCGTTTACGGCAAAATCATCAAAACCCAAGGCCGCACCGCCTGGCTGCAAACCGACAAGCAAACCCTCAAACTCGATTTGGCCGAACCGCTGCAAGAAGCTCAAGGCGAAGTTACCCTTGTCTGCCAACACGAAAACACCGCATTCCAAGACTGCCAAACAGAAGAAAACTTCGCCCGACGCTTTACCGAACAAATTTTCTCGGCGGTCGAGTCCGGACGCGTATCCGCCCAAACAGACGCACCGGCCGAAGAAATCATGGCCGGCCGCCTTATCCCGTTTTTAAGTGCCGCCAGCGACTTTACCGGCAACTTCAAAGCCTGCGCCACCACCATGACCGAATACTGCACCAGCCGCCTAGCACGCGAAATGCCTGAATCCGCAGTCCGCAAAAAAGCACAGGAATTGGGTTTGACCGAAATAGCATTTAAAAAGAAAAAATAAATATTTAGGCCGTCTGAACCTTATGGCGGCTGTGTTATAATCCGCACCTCATACAGGTCGGACAGACAGTCGCCGCGTATCGCGTAAGGCATACGGGGAGGAAAGTCCGGGCTCCACAGAGCAGAATGCCGGCTAACGGCCGGGCGCGGTAACGCGACGGAAAGTGGAACAGAAAGCAATACCGCCGATGATTGCCTTCGGGCAAAACAGGTAAGGGTGAAAAGGTGCGGTAAGAGCGCACCGTGCATTTGGTAACAAAGCGCAGCAGGCTAAACCCCATTCGGAGCAAGACCAAACAGAACTCGATGACGCTGCTCGCCGAGCGTTCGGGTAGGTTGCTTGAGCACACCAGCAATGATGTGCCTAGAGGAATGACTGTCCGCGACAGAACCCGGCTTACCGTCCGAGCTGTATGTCCCCATACCGCGGCAGGTTTTAAAAACCTGCCGCATTTTTATAGAAATAAAAAGGCCGTCTGAAACCTCAATCTTGGTTTCAGACGGCCTTTTTAAACCGCTGTTTATGGGCGGTATTCCGGTTTCATGCCGTTGGGCAGGAGCTGCCATACATAGCCGGTGGTTTTCATTTTGCCGGCCACTTCGCCTGCTTCGTCACCATAGCCCCAGAAATAATCCACACGGACCGCGCCTTTAATCGCGCTGCCGGTGTCTTGCGCCATAATTAAGCGGTTGAGGGCTTTTTTGGTGATCGGATGGGCAGTGGCGACAAACAGCGGTGCGCCAAGCGTGATGTAGTGGCGGTCGATGGCACCGGCGTATTCGCCCATCAACGGCGTACCTAATGCGCCCACCGGGCCTGAATCACTGCTGCCGGTCAGCTCGCGGAAAAAGACGTAGCTTGGGTTTTGTCCCAAAACTTCGGCAAGGCGGCCGGGGTTTTGCTTCATATAGGCCTTGATGCCCTGCATGCTGGTCTGACCCAGCGGCAGATAGCCTTTATCCGCCATATAGCGGCCGATGGAAACATACGGATGTTCGTTTTTATCGGAAAATCCGACACGGATGTATTTTCCGGACGGTGTTTTCAGACGGCCTGAACCTTGAATGTGCATAAAGAAAAGTTCGACCGGATCATCTGCATAACCCAAAATCGGCGCTTTGCCGTTAAGCGCGCCGCCGTTGATTTGGCTGCGGGTGTAGTAAGGAACAAAACGGCTGCCTTCAAAACGGCCTTTCAGCGCAGTGCTGCGTGCTGTAATCGGGAATCTGGACAAGTCGGCCGTGTATGTACCGCTGTTGTCGATGACACCGCTGTTTGGGCCGGTTTGGCGGATGCGGACAGTGGCTTTGCTGCCCCTCAAGTTTGCAGCCAGCGGAACGGAAACGAAATCGTTCGGAATGCCGTAAATAGGGAAACGGGATTGGCTTGTGGATTTGTCGTCGCCGTGCAGGACCGGTTCGTAATAGCCGGTAATGGTGCCGGCAGGATTGCCGCCGTTATCGACGCGCCATGCGGTGAAATAGCGCTCGAAAAAGTGCTTGGCTTGGAAATGGTGCACCGGCGTTTGCATGGCTTGGATACAAACGTCCTGCCAGCCTTGGCGGTTTTTAAGTTTTTCACAGCCTAAACGGAAAGACTGCAGGCTTTTGGTAAAGTGTTGGAGGTCCCAGTGCGGCAATTCGTTGTAGGAAACTACGGTGTAGTTTGCTCCTCCCCCGCTCACTGTCGTACCGACGGGATCAGGCGTACCGGTGGGGCGGTCAGGACCTTTGATAACGCTGGTGTCGGTTTCGGGAAGATTTTTAATGCTTTTGCTCGGGCAGGCGGCAAGAATGGCTGCGGCAATACTGACGAGCGTAATGCGGTACAGATGTTTTTTCATGGAATCAATAGCGTGTTGAAAGGCCGTCTGAAAGCTATTTTTCAGACGGCCTATGTTGGAAAGTGCTGATTTTAACACAAAAAAGCGATTTATCGGCGCGGCGGCAATTTGACGACAACCGTATCGGCCAGCATATCGTAGAGCGTGCGACGGTTGCGTTTGACGGAGAAGAGCATGATGAAGTTGATGAAAGTCATAAGCAGAGAAACCAAATCTCCACCTGTTTCATTTACTGCCAACATTACCGCAATGACTATAATACCGACAATGAATGACCAAGCCACTTCGCGTATCAAAACCGTACCACCAAAACCCGGATTGCTACCGTCACTTTTTAACACCCGGATGCCCATAATTTTTTTACCTAAAGACTGACCGTCTCGGCTCATGTAATACAGTTGGAAGATACCAAAAACCAAATAGACAGCCAAAGAAATAAAAAATGTTATGACTGCATAGTCAGGAGTATTAGAAAGAGAAGACTCCGAAACTAATTCTTTGCTTTCATCAAAAGTGAAAACTACCATCACAATGAATGGTACCCATATCAAAAAAGTAAACAGATTATTCAACAAATATGCCACAACCCTCGCCCCCGGCGAAGCAATATGGACATCTACTATTTCTGTTTTAGGCAAATCCGACAAATTGATTTCGCTCATTTAATCTTCCTCTGTGCAATTAATGAAATGTAGTTTCATTGTTATCTTAACCTATTTTCCCATCATTCTAAAAATTTTTGATAAAAACCTTTACATTTTCCGCAGACGGCGTTAAAACACTCGTTTTCCCCTTTTTTATAGTGGGTTAACAAAAGTCTGAACAAAGCGGCAGGCGATGCCGTTCCGATTTTTGTTAATGCACTATAAACTTATCCGGATTTTCTTTGTAAGGAGTAACACATGAAAGTAGGTTTCGTCGGCTGGCGCGGTATGGTTGGCTCTGTTTTGATGCAGCGTATGAAAGAAGAAAACGACTTCGCCCACATTCCCGAAGCGTTTTTCTTTACCACTTCCAACGTCGGCGGCGCTGCCCCTGATTTCGGTCAGGCAGCCAAAACATTGTTGGATGCCAATGATGTTGCCGAATTGGCAAAAATGGACATCATCGTTACCTGTCAGGGTGGCGATTACACCAAATCCGTCTTCCAACCCCTGCGCGACAGCGGCTGGAACGGCTACTGGGTTGACGCGGCTTCTTCCCTGCGCATGAAAGACGATGCGATTATCGTCCTCGACCCTGTCAATCGCAACGTCATCGACAACGGTCTCAAAAACGGCGTGAAAAACTACATCGGCGGCAACTGTACCGTTTCCCTGATGTTGATGGCTTTGGGCGGCCTGTTCCAAAACGATTTGGTCGAATGGGCAACCAGCATGACCTACCAAGCCGCTTCCGGCGCGGGTGCGAAAAACATGCGCGAACTCATCAGCGGCATGGGCGCGATTCACGCTAAAGTGGCGGACGAGCTTGCCGATCCTTCCAGCGCGATTCTCGACATCGACCGCAAAGTGTCCGATTTCCTGCGCAGCGAAGACTATCCGAAAGCCAACTTCGGCGTACCGCTCGCCGGCAGCCTGATTCCGTGGATTGACGTGGACTTGGGCAACGGCCAGTCAAAAGAAGAATGGAAGGGCGGCGTAGAAACCAACAAAATCCTCGGTCGCAGCGACAATCCGACCGTAATCGACGGCTTGTGCGTACGCATCGGCTCTATGCGCTGCCACAGCCAAGCCCTCACCCTGAAGCTGAAAAAAGACCTGCCTGTTTCCGAAATCGAAGCGATTTTGGCAGGCGCGAACGACTGGGTGAAAGTTATCCCCAACGAAAAAGAAGCCAGCATCCACGAGCTGACGCCCGCCAAAGTTACCGGCACGCTGTCTGTTCCTGTCGGCCGTATCCGCAAACTGGAGATGGGTGGCGAATACATCAGCGCATTCACTGTCGGCGACCAACTCTTGTGGGGTGCTGCCGAGCCGTTGCGCCGCGTATTGCGCATTATCTTGGGCAGCCTGTAATTTAGGTTGGCATGAAAAAAGCAACGGTTTGAGCCGTTGCTTTTTTTGTCACAAAAAGGCCGTCTGAACATTTCAGACGGCCTTGTTTCCTATTCTTTTTTACCGGCTAAACCGATTTCTTTGGTGGAGTCGCCAACTTTGATTTGCGCTTTACCGGCAATTTCTTCAGCCTGCGGGCCGAAGAGTTTCAAATCGTAACGGCCGTTTTCTACGCCATTCAAACTGGTTTTACCGCTGATGGCGGCTTTGCCATTGTTATTGGCAATGCCTGCGGCAAGCAGGTCGACATTATTGTGGGAAGCCATGCTGCTGATTTTGCCGTAACCTTGTTTTTTATCGAAATCGACGGTGTATTTCAGACGGCCGCTGCGGTCGTCGCCATTAAACGCGATACCTGAATACTGATAGCTGCCTTGTTTGGGCAAATTGCGATACGCTGTTTCATCGCCTTGGACTTCGCCGACGATGAATGTGTATGTATCGAGGTTTTGCAGCTTGCCTGCGTCATCGGCTTTTTGTTTGGCGTAACGCGCGGCAACAGTGGAATAATTTTGTTTATACACTTGGAAGTCGCCCGTTTCCAAAGTGATGACTTGGCCGTTTACCTTAATTTTTTGGGCGTAGTCGTAAGAAGATACTTTATCGGTTTTCAAAAAGCCGGTATCGAGTTTGTCGCCTTTTTTCAGGTTTTGCGGTTTACCGTTGGCCATCAGCTCCAACGTACCGTTTTCAGGGACGGATTCGTTCAATTCAACGGACAACACGCCTTTCGGATGCGGATTGAGCGGCTCGGTCACGGCATTCGACAAGCCGCTTGTTGCGCCACCGCAGGCAGCCAACATCAAAGACAGGGAAGCAGTCAAAGCAGAAATACGGAGGGTTCGCATCATTTTTTCCTTTCCTTTTTATTTGGTATGATATTCATCATATACCTAAAAAAATGAACAATAAATGATTTTTGTCAAAATTAAGTATTTTGAATATTAATTTTATAAATATTGAAACATTTTAAAAATATCGGGCATTCAGTCCATCCAGCCTCCCTTCCGCTATAATCATTTTATTTTGCAAACGGACTTCATCATGCCGAAAATCACCCTTATCGCCGCCTACGCCGCCCGCCGCTGTATCGGCATCAACAACACTATGCCTTGGCATTTGCCCGAGGATTTTGCCTTTTTCAAATCCTACACCACCGGCAAACCCGTCATTATGGGCCGCAAAACATGGGAATCTCTGCCGCGCAAACCGCTGCCCGGCCGTCAAAATATCGTCATCACCCGCCAAGATTATCAGGCCGAAGGTGCGCAAACGGCGGCTTCTTTGGAAGATGCGCTGGCTTTGTGTCAGGGGGCTGAAGAAGTCATCATCATGGGCGGCGCTCAAATTTATGCACAAGCCCTGCCGATTGCCACGGATTTGCGTTTGACCGAAGTCGGTTTGGATGTGGACGGCGATGCGTTTTTTCCTGAGTTTTCCACAGAAACATGGCAAGAAGCCTCTCGGGAAAACCATGTTTCCGCCAAAGGCATCGAATACGCGTTTGTGCATTATGTGAAGGCATAATCCGACAACGCAAAGGCCGTCTGAAACCCTGTTTTTCAGGTTTCAGACGGCCTTTTTATTTCGTTTGTTTACGGCATACCGTTTAAGCCGTTTTGTTTTTTAAAGGCAGCTTGATATGCGGTTTGGCCGGCTTGGGTGCTTCTTTCAGTCCAAGTTCGATTTGCTGCTCTTCGCTCAACAAATTGCTCCAGTCGCCTTTTTTATACCAGTCGCGGCCGTCCAATTCGATGGGATGTTGGATGCGCTCGCAACCGTTGCCGCATTGCAGATCGTCTTCTTTGCAGTATTTGTCGCAACCCCAGCAGATACGCTCGGGATTTTTCGGGAAAATGGGAAATTTCTTGGCCATGGTGTTCTTCTTTTGTTTGTGTGCGGTATGGGCAGAATTATAAGTGATTTGAATGGGGCTGGCGGCGGGTTTATCGTGTTTTACGCTGATTTTTTAAGATGTGTTAACCTTTCAGACGGCCTATACTGTGAAAATAATCCCTACGCGGTACAACAAGAGGACCCGATATGAACATATGCCGTCTGAAGCCTGAATTTGTCGAGCCTTTATCACTCACGCTATTTGAGGAATGGCACGATTTTGCGCCGTGGTCGTCTCTGGACAAAATCCGTGTGTATTACGCACAGTGCCTTAATGGGGATGACTTGCCGCTGGCGTTTGCGGCTGTCGATAACGAAGGGCGGCTGATGGGTTCGGCGGCATTAAAGCGGTTTGATATGGCGTGTTTTCCCGAATACGAATATTGGCTGGGTGATGTGTTCGTTTTGCCGCAATTTCGCGGTTTGGGCGTAGGCAGGCAGCTGGTTTCGTTTTGTCTGGATAAAGCACGCGAACTGGGTTTGCCGCATCTGTATCTCTATCCAGCCGCTGCTTTTGTTGTTGCTGCGTTCGCTGCTGCTTTGTTCGGCGGATTGGAGTGTGATGTCGTTATCGGCAATCAGGCCGGTTCCTGCTTTACCTGAAACATCTGAGCCTGTGATGTTGATATTGGATTGTTCGCCTGCACCTCCGGCAATAAGGGTAGTTTTACCGCCTGCTTGAATTTGGCTGGCTTGGGCTTGATTTACTTGAACTTGGGTGGTTTGTCGGTTTTGCTGTTCGCCGTAGGTTATGGAAATGCTGACTTCTGCTGCTGCAACCGCTGCTTCTAAATACCGCTTGGGCAAGGATATACACGGTTTTTTGTCATGTGCTTAATTCTTCTTGCTTGTTTTTTTCGGTGAGTTGATTTTCTTTTTTTACACAGGCAATAGGCACTTGGCGGTGCATGGGATTAATACCACAACCAAGTGATAGCACCGGGTGCTTCGCTTTCGTTATATGGCTCACTGGGATAGAGCTTGGGTGAGAGAATGTTTAGGGGGGAGTGGGCATAGTTTAGAGTTACGATTAGTTAAAGTAAAAAGGAAAGGTAAGTGGTTTTAAGGCAGCCTGAAACGGAGTTCAGCGAAACCAAAACCGCGTGTGCATGAATGCACATCCTACCATTTCACTTTTTTGGTTGGTTACACAGGCTATGCTGGTTAGTAGTGCCAGTTAATCTACATCTTGATAAAGTTTATCTATAAAACTATCAAAATCAGGTGTGATGGGAACTGTAATCATCTTGGTATTACCTAGTTCATCTTCGTAAAATTCATCATGATACATAAGTACGATGGATGGATTACTTGAATTCTTACGGTAATCAAAACAAATATAATCGCCATTTGCACTTATTCCAAATGCAACAACTTGGTTTCCATAGCCATATTCATTATCAATGCATGAATAGGTATAGATATTTTCATGACAGGAGGCATCTTTTTTATATCCTAAAAATAAAATATTTCTGTCATCTGTATTCTTATTATTATCAATAAAAATAAAACAATCTTCTTCGGGATATAAATAATCATGTTCACTTATCAAATATATATACGATCTAGGGAATGTTACACCTAAATTTTCTGCAAATTTTTCAATGATTGAAGCAGAAACTTTTCCTTCATCTCTCCAGATATTTAATTTTTTCATTATTCATTTCCTTGATTAACGTCCTTTTTTTAATGCATTTTGACCAGTATGTCTAACTGCATCATGTATTTCCAATGGTACTAGCTGCATGTTATTTGGTGCACTTTGTGCATTATGATGCCAAATATATCCATTAATAGTCCGTTTTCCAGCCATAATATCTTCTAACTGTGTGCTAGTAAAATTTGATTTAGGAATTACCCCACGCCGGATGTGCAGGCCGTGTATGAAAAGTTCGGCTAGAAAGAAATCACGCAGACTTGGCACAACGGGGAAACCGTATCCGTCATGAAATTGGATTTATAGCTTGAAATGAATAAAAGGCCGTCTGAACATTTGATTTCAGACGGCCTCTGCCTTTGAATTATCCACAACTACCCTATCCGTTTAAACGGCGGCAAACAGGCCAATAATTGCTGGCCGTAGCGTTGCGTTTTGACGCGGTTGTCGAGGATGGTCACACGGCCGTAATCCTGTTCGGTACGGATAAGGCGGCCGACGGCTTGGATCAGTTTGATGCTGGCTTCAGGCACCGTAATTTCGATAAAAGGATTGCCGCCGCGTTGTTCAATCCAACGGTTTTGGGTTTTCTCGATGGGGTTGTCCGGCATGGCAAACGGCAGCTTGGCAATAATGACTTGAACGCAGGCCGTGCCGGGCAGGTCGAGGCCTTCGGCAAAACTGTCGAGGCCGAAAATAATGCTGGCTTTACCTTCGGCAATGGCTTGATGGTGCCTTTGCAACAGGACAGCCTTGGGCAACTCTCCTTGTACAAGCAGAAGCGGCAAGTATTCGTCAGGCAGTCGTAAGGCGACATCCTGCATTTGCTTGCGCGAGGAAAACAACACCAGCGTGCCGATGGCTTCAACCGGCGAAACCAGCTTCGGCAACCATTCGACAATGGCGGCCGTGTGCGCATCAGGGTCTTTGGGGCTGGCGTGTACGGGCGGAATATACAGCTCGCCTTGCGTATCGAAATTAAACGGGCTTTCCAATGCAAGCGTGGTGGTTTCGGGCAGCCACAGCAGGCCGGTTTGGCGCAAAATCAGGTTGAAGCTGCCGAGCGATTGCAGGGTGGCCGAAGTCAACACCGCACCTGCCGCGCGCCGCCACAGGCTGTTGGCAAGGTGGGATGCGCTGCTGATGGGGCTGGCGTTGAAAATATAGTCGTTTTTGTCGTCGGCACGGCGGGTTATCCATTTCGCCAACGGCTCTTCGCCTTCAATGGGAACGGTAGAGAGCAAATCCCAAACTGCGCTGATTTGTTCGATACGGGCGATAAAAAGGCCGAACTCGCTGGTCAGGCGGTCGATGAGCGCGCCGTCCTGTTCTTTTTCGCGGCGGGCGGCGGAAAGCGCATCGTTCAGCCCGACGACGTGTTTGAGCAGGCTGCGTGCAGCAATGGCCGTATTGGAAACTGTGGTTTCCAGGCCTTCGGGGATTTTGCCGTCTTCCCACAGCCAAGTCGGTTCGTTGTGTTTCCGCCTGTCGTTTTCAGACGACCCCAGACTTAAAGACGGCTCTTCCGCCAAGTGAAACTGCCATTCGTGCAGGCTGTCGAGCAAGGATGTGGCAGCTTCGTCAGCAAGGTTGGCAAGTTCGGCTTTATCGGTCAGCGTGGCAATTTTGCCGGTAAGCTGCGGCAGTTTTTCCAGCGTCCAAACGGCAATATTCCATGAATGTTCGGCGGCAAAACGGCTGAGGGCTTTTTTGGGCAGATGGTGCGCTTCGTCTATGCAATAGAAACTGTTTTCGGGTGCAGGCAGAATCACGCCGCCGCCCATGCTGATGTCGGCAAGCAGAAGGTCATGGTTGGCAACGACGACATCGACGGTTTCCAAAACATCGCGCGCCAGGTAAAACGGGCATTCCGGACGGTTAGGACAGGCGGATTTCAGGCAACCGTGGCGGTCGTTGGTAACTTTGAGCCAAATCGCGTCATCGATTTTTTCCGGCCAAGTGTCGCGGTCGCCATTAAAGCGGCGGGCGGAAAATTCATCGGCAATGTCGCGCAGCAGGTTCAATTCTTCCGGCTTGGGTTTGCTGTCCCACAACACTTCCGGCGCTTCAAAACCAAGCAGGTTTTGCTGGGCGTTGTTTTGCGTCAGTTGATAGAGTTTGTAAGGGCAAAGATAACGGCCGCGCCCCTTGGCAAGCGTAAAGGTCAGCTCCAAACCGCTTTTTTCGACCAGAAACGGTAAATCGCGGTCAACCAACTGCTCCTGCAAGGCCACCGTCGCGCTGCTGACAATCAGCCGTTTGCCGCGCGTTTGCGCCATGATGCCGCCGGCCAAAAGATAGGCCAACGATTTACCCACGCCGGTCGGCCCTTCGATCACGGCAATGCTCTCGCCCTCGCGTTTGGGCGCTTCTTCGCCTTCTTCACGCGTCAACGTCCGCGAAAAAGCGTTGGCAATCGCCGCAATCATTTCCCGCTGCGAAGCGCGCGGACGGAAACCGGGCAGGTTTTTGCCGATGTTTTGGTAATGGTCGCGGATGGCGTTTTTTTCTAAATCGGTGAGCATTGAGGCCGTCTGAATGGGTTTGCAAGAATAGCGTATTTTAGCATTTTTACCTTCATGAAGCCTTCGTAAAGTCTTACCCTATTTTAGGGTTTGGCATTTTGATGGCGATGGACGAACTGCAAAGGCATAATCGTTTTTAATCAAGCAAAGGGCCGTCTGAAACTTTAGCCGCACTGATGCAGAGGCACCCACAATTTTTGTTTTTCGGATTTGTTTTTCTCGTAGCGGTTCCACGCTTTTTCGTGAAAATAAAAGACGACGGTATTGGCGATGGGTTCGACCAAGGCCACCGCGCTGGAAACGCCGATACTGCCGGTCAGAATATAGGCGACACTAAATGCGACGCTGAAATGCAAAATAGCAAATGTAATGGTTTTAATCATTCTGTTTTCCTGATACATTGGTGTTTTAATCGCTACATAATAATTATTATCAACTAACGCGTATATTTTAAATCCTTTATCCTAATTTAGATTTTATAAATCGATATTTTATTTTTGATAGGAATTTTATGAACCCGCTCCATATTGTCGTCCTCGACCGCGATACTCTCGTCAACCGCCCGTTTGATTTTGATTTTCCACATACATTGAGCAGCTACGGCACAACCGAAGCGCACGAAACCTTAGAGCGTATCCGCGGCGCGGACATTGTGATTACCAACAAAGTCGTGATTTCCGCCCAAGCATTTGCCGAAAATCCACAATTCAAGCTGGTTGCCGTTACCGCGACAGGCGTCAACAATGTGGACGTTGAGGCTGCCAAACAAAACGGTACGGCAGTGTGCAATATCCGCGCTTACGGCAATGAATCCGTGGCGGAACACGCGTTTATGATGATGATTACCCTGATGCGCAACCTGCCTGCCTATCAGCGTGACGTTGCGGCAGGCTTGTGGGAAAACTCACCGTTTTTCTGCCACCTCGGCGCACCGATGCGCGATTTGAACGGTAAAACGCTGGCGATTTTCGGTCGCGGCAATATCGGGAAAACGCTGGCAACTTATGCTCAGGCTTTCAAAATGAATGTCGTGTTCGCCGAACATAAAAATGCCCAAAGCGTCCGCGACGGTTATGTTTCCTTTGACGAAGCCATCCGCTCCGCCGATGTCGTATCGCTTAATTGTCCGCTCACGCCGCAAACGGCCAATATGATAGGCGAAGCTGAATTGCAGCAAATGAAACCCGGCGCCATCCTCATCAACTGCGGACGCGGCGGCTTGGTTGATGAAGCCGCTTTGGTTGCGGCGTTGAAATACGGCCAAATCGGCGGAGCAGGTTTTGACGTATTGACACAAGAGCCGCCGCGCGACGGCAACCCTCTGCTGAAAGCCCGACTGCCCAACCTCATCGTCACGCCACACATTGCATGGGCAAGCCAAGAGGCCGCCAACCGCCTGTTTGACATCCTTTTAGACAATATCAACCACTTTGTGGCCGGTAATCCGCAAAATCTGGTTTAATCTATGGAAAACCTGTTGATAAGGTTGTGAACAATTTTAAAGGCCGTCTGAAATATTCAGACGGCCTTTATTAATTCTTATTTATTTCATAAAGTTATCTATAAAATAGGTTAAATCGTTTCATTCTTCATTGTGGATAACCCTATAAAAAGGCCGTCTGAAATACTCAGACGGCCTTTTGTTTGCTCAGGCAAATTAAATATCGTATGTGGTTGAAGCGGTATCGCCGCCCTTGCCTGTCCAGTTGGTATGGAAGAACTCGCCGCGCGGTTTGTCGGTACGCTCGTAAGTGTGCGCGCCGAAGTAGTCGCGTTGCGCTTGCAGCAGGTTGGCCGGCAGACGCTCGGAAGTGTAGCCGTCAAGGAAGGTAATGGCGGAAGCCATGCAAGGCATCGGAATACCGTACTCAATCGCTTTGGCCACCACTTTACGCCATGCAGGCAGACAGGTTTCCAACACGCCTTTGAAATAAGGATCGGAACCCAAGAATACCAAATCAGGATTGGCTTCGTATGCGTCACGGATGTTGCCCAAGAACGCGCTGCGGATGATGCAGCCTTCGCGCCACAAGAGGGCAGTATTGCCGTAATTCAATGCCCAATCGTTGTTTTCGCTGGCTTCGCGGATCAGCATAAAGCCTTGTGCATAAGAAATGATTTTGGATGCCAACAGGGCTTGGCGCAAAGCATCCACCCATGTGGCTTTGTCGCCTTCGACGGGGCTGATGGTTTTGCCAAACAGGCTGTTTGCTTGGGCGCGTTGGTCTTTAAACGCGGACACGCAACGTGCAAACACGGCTTCGGAAATCAGGGTCAACGGGATACCCAAATCGAGGGCATTGATACCGGTCCATTTGCCTGTGCCTTTTTGACCTGCGGTATCAAGGATTTTTTCGACCAAAGGTTCGCCGTTTTCATCTCTGTAACCCAAAATCGCGGCAGTAATTTCAATCAGATAAGAATCCAGTTCGGTTTTGTTCCACTTGTTGAAGATTTGGTGCATTTCATCATAAGACAGGCCCAAACCGTCTTTCATGAATTGGTACGCTTCGCAAATCAACTGCATATCACCGTATTCGATGCCGTTGTGCACCATTTTGACGAAATGGCCTGCGCCGTCGCGGCCGACCCAGTCGCAGCAGGGTTCGCCTTGCGGGGTTTTGGCGGCAATGGCTTGGAAGATAGGTTTGACGGCGGGCCATGCGGCTTCGTCGCCGCCGGGCATGATGGACGGGCCGTGACGCGCGCCTTCTTCGCCACCGGATACGCCCGCGCCGATAAAGCGGATGCCTTTCGCGGCCAGCTCGTGTGTACGGCGGGTGGAATCAGGATAGTTGGCATTACCGCCGTCAATAATGATGTCGCCTTCGTCCAAAAGCGGAACGAGTTGTTCGATAAAATCGTCAACAACAGAGCCAGCGCGAACCATCATCATGATTTTGCGCGGTTTTTCCAGTTTATCCACTAAATCTTGCAATGAATAGGCACCGATAATGTTGGTACCTTTAGCTGCGCCGTTGAGAAAATCGTCTACTTTAGCGGTGGTCCGGTTGTACGCCACGACTTTGAAACCGCGATCGTTCATATTCAAAATCAAATTTTGACCCATAACGGCCAAGCCGATGACGCCGATATCGCCTTTCATTGATGGAAGCTCCATTATTAATTTAATTTATCAACCGTAACTCTAGCTGATTTACAACTTTTTAACAATCCTTAACTTTTTAATTTTTTGAAAAGATGCCTTTACGTTTCAGACGGCCTTTGGGAAAACAAACTATAAATAAGATTTTAAATAATAAATAGAAGATGATATTGAGTGCAGACACAGCTTGTTGATAACTTTGATTACAAAAATTTTTCAAATACTTAGCTGATATTTTTTGATGAGGATAAAGTATTGTCGGCCTTGTTTGCAGATGTGGATAAAAATTTCCTACTGCTTTATTCTGTGGGTAACTTTTTGCCTGTGCACAATCTTAGCCTGTTTTATACTTCTCCAATTGGAACTGATTGACTAGAGAAATAGTCAAATGGTTTTTTATTTCAAGTTATTTTCATATTTCCTTTTATTTAAGCTGGGAAAAGGCCGTCTGAAAATATTTCAATAAGGGTGTGCATATGAAGTTTTCCTTTAGTATTAACCTGTTATCCGTTTTGATTTTGGCCGCTTGTGCGCAACAGCCGGTTCAAAAGCCTCAAGTTTCCCTGCCCTCTGTATCTGTGGATAACCATGCGCCGGAGCAAGGAACAGGGCTGACGGAGCAGAAATTAATCCGCGCCAAGCATTATATGGCGGCGTCTGCCAATCCGCTGGCAACTGAAGCCGGTTATGAAATTTTGAAGCGCGGCGGCAGTGCGATAGATGCGATGATTGCCATGCAGACAACTTTGGGACTGGTTGAGCCGCAGTCTTCCGGATTGGGCGGCGGTGCGTTTTTGGTGTATTGGGACAATAAGGCGAAAAAGCTGACGACGTTTGATGCCCGAGAAACGGCGCCGAAAGCGGCAACGCCGGAACTTTTCTTGGATGAAAACGGCAAACCGATGGGCTTTATGAAAGCAGTGGTCGGCGGCCGTTCGGTCGGTGTGCCGGGAATTCCGAAGCTGCTGGAAGATGTCCACAAGCGTTACGGCAAATTGCCCTGGGCAAGTTTGTTTGAGAAACCGATTACTTTGGCGGAACAAGGTTTTGCCGTTTCTCCGCGTATGGCGAAATCCATCGAACAAAATTTGGAACCCTTGCAACGTTATCCGCAAACCGCCGCTTACTTCCTGCCTGACGGCAAACCTTTGGCTTCGGGAACGGTTTTGAAAAACCCTGAATTTGCGCGTTCCGTACGCCTGTTGGCGGAAAAAGGCAGTGCGCCGTTTTATCAGGGAATGCAGGCGCAGAATATTGTTCGTGCCGTTACCGGTGCTGTGGATAATCCTGGCAAAATCAGCATGGCGGATTTGAAAAACTATCAAGTTATCGAGCGTAAGCCGGTTTGCGCGCCGTATCGTGAATATGAAGTTTGCGGCATGGGCGCGCCAAGTTCGGGCGCGATTGCTTTGGGTGAGATTTTGGGCGTCTTACAAAATCAGGATATGAGGGCGTTGGGATCGGAAAATATTCACAGTTGGCGCTGGATAGGCGATGCGTCGCGGATTGCTTTTGCCGACCGTGATTATTATGTCGGCGATCCTGCGTTTGTGAACGTTCCGACCCGCGCCATGATTTCTCAGGCTTATTTGAAACCGCGTGCCGAAGAAATCCGCAAAGCTGACAAGGCATTGGAAACTATTCAGGCAGGTCAGTTCGGCAAGGTATACGCGCAGGGCATGGCGGTCGAGCTACCGTCTACTAGCCATTTGGTGGTTGTGGATAAAGACGGCAATGTCGTGTCGATGACGACTTCGATTGAAAACGCGTTCGGTTCGGGGCTGATGGCAAACGGTTATCTGCTCAACAACGAATTAACCGATTTTGCCTTCAATCCTGTCGGAGAGGACGGTAAAACGGTGGCAAACAGCGTTGCCGGTGGAAAACGTCCGCGTTCTTCGATGGCGCCGACCATTGTGATGAAAGACGGAAAACCTTATATGGCGGTCGGTTCGCCGGGTGGCAGCCGCATTATCGGTTTTGTCGCTAAAACGCTGGTGGCGCATATCGATTGGGGTATGGACATTCAGACGGCAATTTCACTGCCGAATATGCTCAATCGCGGCAGCCAGTATGAAATCGAGGATAAAACAGCGGCTGCGGATAAAGCGGCTGCGTTGGAAAAATTGGGCTACAAAGTCCAAATCCGCGATTTGAATTCCGGCGTGCAAGGCATTGTGATCGGCAAAGACAGTTTGCTCGGCGGCGCCGACCCGCGCCGTGAAGGCAAGGTCATGGGCGATTGATATTGTCGGTTTGACATGCAAAGGCCGTCTGAAACCTAGTTGTTCAGACGGCCTTTTAGTTTAGGAAAAAATATGGATAAGATGTGTATAAGAATAACGCTAAATTTTAATGTTTTTATTTTTCAATAAGATAAAAAGGATGAATATGTGGATAATTACTTGTGGAAAATGACATGATTTAGGCCGTCTGAAAGGTTCAGACGGCCTTTTCATTGGACTGCTTTATCTATTTTCTATCAGGCTGCCGGCAACTCGTGAAAAGCGGTGGGCAAATCTTCGTCATCGGCAAACTCAACCCATTCGTAAGCGGTTTCATCTGCCAAAACGGCACGCAACAGCGCATTATTGATGGCATGGCCTGATTTGTAACCTTCAAATGCGCCGATAATCGGATGGCCGACAATGTATAAATCGCCAATCGCATCAAGGATTTTGTGGCGGACAAATTCATCGGGATAGCGCAAACCTTCCGGATTCAAAACATCCATGTCGTCAATCACGATGGCGTTGTTCAAATTGCCGCCCAGTCCGAGATTGTGGGCGCGCATCATTTCCACTTCGTGCATAAAGCCGAAGGTACGGGCACGGGCAATCTCATCGATATAGGATTTTCCTGCAAAATCAATCTCGAAAGTAGGTGCGCTTCGGTTGAATACGGGATGATCAAATTCGATGGTTAAAGTAACTTTAAAGCCGTCATAAGGCGTAAAGCGCACCCATTTTCCGGTTTCTTTGATTTCAACGGGTTTGAGGATTTTTAGAAAACGTTTTTGGGCTTTTTGATCGACAACGCCTGCATCTTGTAATAGGTAAATAAACGGCAGGCTGGAGCCGTCCATAATCGGAATTTCAGGCGCGTTCAATTCAATCAAGGCATTGTCGATGCCATAGGCAGACAGAGCCGACATAATGTGTTCAATCGTGCCGATGCGTACGCCTTTATCGGTAACGATGGTTGAAGAGAGGCGGGTATCGTTGATCAAATAAGGATTCAATTTGATTATTTCGCCCATTTCCCCACTTAAATCGGTACGGCGGAACGAAATACCGCTGTTTTCTTCGGCAGGATGCAAAGTCAGAGCGACCCTTTCGCCCGAATGCAGGCCAACGCCGGTAACGCTTACTGATTTGGCTAAAGTCCGTTGCAGCATAATTGCTTCCTTTTAAAAAGTCTGATGGGCAAATGATACGTTAAAAAGGAAAAAACAAGCCATCATTTTTAATAGTATTTGCCAATATGGATGTTTTGCGGGTGTGAATTTCAAAATTTTAATTATCCACAATAGCATGTGAAATTGAAGTGGGTAATTTGGGTTTTATCCACAGAAAAATAGAAGAACTAAGATTCTATCCTTTTTTATTCCGGCATTCAGTTGGGGTTGGCCTCAAAGATAAAAAGCGACTATCAAATTGGTTTTAAAGAAAGTTATTCCGTTATCCACAGATGGTTTGGTTCTTCATCAAAATCATCATTTTAAAAATTAAAATATTATAATTTGAAGAAAACACTGAATTATCAACACAAAAATGGCAAAATACGGAGGAAATAGAACTAAGTTTATGATTTCCATAAACTTATGAAACTTTTAAGATTGGAAAAAGGTTTTTATGAAATAAAATATCAAAATTAAGGACTGATTCGATTTACCTGATATTTTCCTACAAACAAGAATTTCATGTTTTCTTTATTTAAATCAAACAACTTAAAAGTAATTATCTTTAATCCTAGAAAGTAATTTTATTTCAGGATACAATGGCCTTACTGAAAAATTTTTCCCATTCCATCTAATTAGGAGTAGCAAAATGAGTATTAAAGTAGCGATTAATGGTTTTGGCCGTATCGGTCGTCTGGCATTACGTCAAATTGAAAAAGCCCAAGGTATCGAAGTCGTTGCTGTTAACGACTTGACTCCTGCCGATATGCTGCTGCACCTCTTTAAATACGACAGTACTCAAGGCCGCTTTGAAGGCTCTGCCGAATTGAAAGATGATGCGATTGTTGTGAACGGCAAAGAAATCAAAGTATTTGCCAATCCTAATCCTGAAGAATTGCCTTGGGGCGAGCTGGGTGTGGACGTTGTCCTCGAATGTACTGGTTTCTTTACCAATAAAACCAAAGCGGAAGCCCATATCCGTGCCGGTGCGCGCAAAGTTGTAATTTCGGCTCCTGGCGGCAATGATGTGAAAACTGTCGTATACGGCGTAAACCAAGATATTTTGGACGGCAGCGAAACCGTTATCTCCGCCGCTTCTTGTACGACTAACTGTCTGGCCCCTATGGCTGCGGTATTGCAAAAAGAATTCGGTATTGTTGAAGGCCTGATGACCACTATCCACGCTTATACCGGCGACCAAAACACCCTTGACGCGCCACACCGCAAAGGCGACTTCCGCCGCGCCCGTGCCGCTGCCTTGAATATCGTACCGAACAGCACCGGTGCCGCTAAAGCCATCGGCTTGGTTATCCCTGAATTGAACGGCAAACTTGATGGTTCTGCCCAACGCGTTCCTGTAGCCACCGGCTCTTTGACTGAACTGGTTTCTGTTCTCGAACGCCCTGTTACCAAAGAAGAAATCAATGCAGCCATGAAAGCTGCCGCCAACGATGCTTTAGGCTACACTGAAGATCAAATTGTTTCTTCCGACGTCATCGGTATCGAATACGGCTCACTTTTCGATGCGACTCAAACCCGCGTGATGACAGTTGGCGACAAACAATTGGTAAAAACCGTTGCTTGGTACGACAATGAAATGTCTTACACTTGCCAATTGGTTCGTACCTTGGAATTTTTTGCCAGCAAAATCTAAAAAATAACGGGCTGAATCAATCAGTCTGTGGATAATTAAAAGGCCGTCTGAACATTTCAGACGGCCTTTTGTGTGTAGATAGATTCAATTTGCAATCAGATTGTGGATAGTTTAATCACTGTGGCACATTTGTTTTCTATCCTAAACTGCACTTCATAATCCGCAATATTCATTACATAAACCCGTTCGGGAATATCTTGATAGGCAGGGCGAGGATCTTGGGCGATGCTTTGCTCAATGAGATGTTTTTCTTCTGTGGATAAATGTTCTGCAAGCGTACTTTCTGCCCAGACAACGTTCAATTCTTCAGGTTTGCCGCTGACAAAGCCTGATGATGCGTCAGGTTTGGATTCGACAAACGGGATGTAGGGTTTGATATCCACTACCGGAGTACCGTCTAATAGGTCTGCGCCGCTGCAATAGATGCGGACAGGTTTGCCTGTTTCGATGCGTTCGAGTTTCAGCAGGGATAAACCGAGATGATTGGGGCGGTGCGGGCTGCGCGTGGCAAATACGCCCATTTTTTGTTTGCCTCCAAGCCGTGGCGGACGCACCATTTGCGCCCAACCTTCATCCAATACGCCGTGGAAAATAAAACTTATCCACACGTAGTCGAAATCTTCCAAGCCCCGAACGCTGTCTGTGGTAAATTCAGGATTGAATTCAATGCAAATTTCTGCCGCAGGAACCAAACCGGGTTGGCGGGCAATGCCGAATTTTTGTTTGTAGGGGGAATGAACGGTTGCAATAGGCGTAATCGAATAGGACATAATTTATGGATAAAAATTCTGTGCAAACTGTCATCATATCACAGATGTTTTCCCACATTTTGCGGTAGTAATTTGTTATAATACAAAGCATTTATTCCAAATGTCCGTACATTGGTAATAAATGCTCAATTCAAATTATATAAATAAAATCAATAGGTTATATTAATCCATGATTGTTTCCATCGATGTAGATGCACAAAAAACGTTTACGCCTTTGTGCCCGAAAGAATTGCCCGTTGCCGAAGGTCATCTGATTGCGGATGAACTCAATGCTCAAGCTGCATTGGCGGATTTACGCGTAATGACGAAAGATGCGCATCATGCCGCGGCAAAATGGCTTGTGGATAATCCTGTTGATATGTTGAAACCGACGGGTTTACCCGATGCGGATTTGACTTGGGTATCGCATGCGATGGTTGGAACATATGGCTATGATTTGTTGGATGGCCTGCCTTCAGCCAAAGAATACAATTATTGCGTTTGGAAAGGCGTCGATCCTGAGTTACATCCTTACGGCGCATGTTTTCACGATATTGAAGAAAAGCTCAGTACAGGTTTGATCGAATGGTTGCGCTGTCAAAATGCAGATACAGTCATTGTCGGCGGTTTGGCAACGGATTATTGTGTGAAAACGACAGTTTTACAGTTGCTTAAAGGCGGGGCTTGGAAAGTCATCGTCAATCAGGCGGCTTGCCGTGGCATTGCTCCGGAAACGGTTGAATCTGCATGGCGGGAAATGCGTTCTGCCGGAGCTATTATTTTAGAAAACGCCGAAGAAATAAAAAAATACATTAATAATCAATAAAGTATATTTAAAATTCTGTTGTTTCACGTGAAACATTTTTCAAAATATGAAGATTTTACTTGTCCGCTTGTCCAGTATGGGCGATTTAATTCACACGTTACCCGCAGTTGAAGATTTGGCGCGACAATGTCCTGAGGTAGAGCTCCATTGGCTGTGTGAGGCAGGGTTTGCAGATATTGTCCGCTTGCATCCTTTTGTCAAAAAGGTTCATGTAATGAAATGGCGGCAATGGCGCAAACAGCTTTTTCAGGCTGAAACTTGGCGTGAAATAGGCCGTCTGAAAACAGATTTACAGGTTGAATCTTTTGATTTTGTTTTAGATAGTCAAGGACTGATTAAAAGCGCATGCTTTGCCAAAATGGCGAAATCCCCTATTTACGGTTTAGATAAACACAGCACGCGTGAAAGTTTGGCTGCCTTTGCATACAGTAAAACATTTGCCGTGCCGAAAGGCAAAAATGCGGTCTGGCGAAACCGTGAATTATTCGCCCAAGTATTTGGTTATACAATGCCTGAAACGCAGGTATTTGGTTTGTCGGTTCCTGAATCAGGCCGTCTGAAAAATTTGCAATCCCCTTATTACGTTGCTTTGCATGCAACCAGTCGAGACAGTAAATTATGGCCGGTAGAACACTGGCGTGCATTATTGAAAAAGTTGAATGAAGAACAACAATGCAATGTATATTTGCCGTGGGGAAATGAAACCGAAAAAATGCGTGCCGAACAGATTGCAAGCGATTTACCGTCTGCTTCGGTTTGCGACAAAATGAATTTATTACAGGCTGCATTTTTATTGAAAAACGCAGAGGGTATTATTGGCGTAGATACCGGACTACTGCATCTTGCCAATGCACTGGAAAAGCCTGTTGTAGGAATTTATACAGATACAGATCCGGCCAAGACCGGCGTTCAAGTTTCGGCTTATGCAAAAAATTTAGGCGGTATTGCTCAAATTCCCAATGTTGACGAGGTTTATCAAACCTTGATGGATTGTGTTGCAGCATATGGTAAATAATTGCAGGGGAGTTGGATTTATTTTCTGAGTAAATGCTTTAGAAATGATATAATTCCGCTCTATTTACCAAGATTTATACAAATTTGGTTTTATCATGTTGGTGAAAACCGAATTGGATTTTATATAAAGAATGTATCAAAAGCAGTATGCTAGATTTGATGGACATTCTTTTTAGGAGAATTGAATGAAAGCACTGGTCGCAGTAAAGCGCGTAGTGGACTATAACGTCAAAGTTCGTGTGAAAGCCGATGGTTCCGATGTGGATATCGGTAATGTCAAAATGTCGATGAACCCGTTTGATGAAATCGCGGTAGAAGAAGCTGTCCGTTTGAAAGAAGCCGGAAAAGTAAGCGAGATTGTTGCTGTTTCTCTTGGCGAGAAAAAATGCGAAGAGACGTTGCGTACTGCTTTGGCGATGGGTGCCGACCGTGCGGTTCATGTTGAGACTGATGCGAAGTTGGAGCCTTTGGCCGTTGCAAAATTGCTGAAAGCTGTTGCGGATAAAGAAAATCCGCAAATTTTATTGCTGGGCAAACAGGCAATTGACGATGACGCCAACCAAGTTGCCCAAATGCTGGCTGCGTTGTTGAATGCGGCTCAAGGTACTTTTGCATCAAAAGTGCAAATTGAAGGCGAAGAAGCATTGGTAACCCGTGAAATTGACGGCGGCGAAGAGACTGTTGCATTGAAGCTGCCTGCGGTCATTAGTGCAGATTTGCGTTTGAACGAACCACGCTTTGTCAAACTTCCTAATATCATGGCGGCAAAGAAAAAACCTTTGGAAAAATTAAGTCCTGCCGATTTGGCTGTGGATATTTCTCCGCGTTTGAATACCGTGAAATTTGCCGAACCTAAAGCACGTCAAGCTGGTGTGAAAGTGGCTGATGTTGCCGAGTTGGTTGAAAAGCTGAAAAACGAAGCCAAAGTGATCTAAGGAGTATGAAATGAGCGTATTGATTATTGCAGAACATAATAACCAACATTTGAATCCTGCCACTTTGCATGCGGTAACGGCTGCCGCCAAATTGGGTAATGTAGATTTATTGGTTGCCGGCAGCAATGCTGCTGCGGTGGTTGAAGAGGCAAAACAGGTTGCAGGCGTGGCGAAAGTTTTGGTAGCCGATGCGCCCTATTACGCTGAAGGCTTGGCAGAAGAATTATCGCCTTTGGTTGTTAAATTGGCTGCGGATTACCGCTATGTGGCTGCGACTGCAACTGCGTTTGGTAAAAATCTTCTGCCCCGGGTCGCTGCCCTGTTGGATGTGCCACAAGTTTCGGACTTAACTGAAGTTGTGGATAACTCGACATTTGTCCGTCCGATTTATGCCGGTAATGCATTTGAAACCGTTCAATCCAATTCTGAAAAACTGGTGCTGACTTTCCGTGCAACCGCATTTGATGCTGCCGGACAAGGCGGTAATGCAGAAGTGGTCAATGTTGAGGCAACGCCTGCTCAAAACCTGAGCCGTTTCGTAAACCGTCAACTTTCCCAGTCTGACCGCCCTGAATTGACTCAGGCAAAAGTGATTGTTTCCGGTGGCCGTGCGTTGGGCAGCGCTGAAAAATTCAATGAAGTATTGACTCCTTTGGCTGATGTTTTGGGTGCGGCGATTGGTGCATCCCGTGCAGCAGTGGATGCCGAGTATGCGCCAAACGATGCCCAAGTCGGACAAACCGGTAAAGTGGTTGCGCCGCAACTGTACTTTGCTATCGGTATTTCCGGTGCTATCCAACACGTTGCCGGTATGCAGGACAGTAAAGTAATTGTTGCCATCAACAAAGATGCTGACGCTCCGATTTTCAATGTGGCAGATTACGGCTTGGTTGGTGATTTGTTTGAAGTTGTGCCTCAACTAACTGAAGCACTGAAAAACTAATGTTTCACGTGAAACGTTCAGACGGCCTTTTACAACAAAGGCCGTCTGAAAATATTTTGGCATGATTACGACCTATAAAACCATTACCACACCGACACAGGCTGAATTTAAAGATAAAGGCAGCCGCTTCATTGCATACGCCTATCCGATTCGCACTTTGGCCGATGTGAAGAAGTATTTAGACCCATTAAAGGAAGAACATCACAAGGCACGACATTGGTGCTATGCCTATCGATTGGGTGTGGATGGAATGCAGTTTCGCGCAAACGATGATGGAGAACCGTCCGGAAGCGCAGGCCGCCCTATTCTGGGACAGATTGATTCTGTCGGCGTAACGGATGTGTTGGTTGTGGTTGTGCGTTATTTTGGCGGTACGCTATTGGGCGTTCCCGGTTTGATTCATGCTTATAAGGAATCAACGACTCAGGCATTGGCGATAGCTGAAGTTGTTGAAAAGAATGTCGAAAAGACAGTTTGGTTGAAATGTGAATATCCTGTTTTGAATGAGGCTATACGGATTGCCAAACAATATCAGGTCGATATTGTGGAACAGGATTTGCAGCTGGATTGTAAGTTGACAGTGAAAATAGCGTTGGCCGATTATGAAGCTTGTATTGCTGCTTGGAAAAATACGCGCCAAATTGAAATAGATACTGAAAAGCCGTTTGAATAAAAGGTCGTCTGAACATATTTGAGAAATCAAAAGTTTCAGACGGCCTTTGAAGTTTTAGCCTTGGTATCTGTCTAAAGCATTTACACTTGAGCGCAGGTGTTCCCAAGCCAGTTGATGAAATTCCCCTAGTGCGTTCCATAGGGCATCTTCGCTCATAATGCTGTATTCGCCCTGTGTTCGCAAATCAACATCTGCCCCTTCTTCAATGGCTTGATGGCATGCTTGGTATTCGTTGGTATAGAAGTCATCCATGTCTTGCATGAGGCTTGCAGCATGTTTCCAACGGGCGATATCTGCTTCCAGTTGCGGCAGTAATTCGCACCATTCGCGGTATTTGCTTTGAATTTCGTCAATACGTTTTTGCATGATTTTCCTTTCGTTGTTTGAAATTAGAGTATGGTTGTCTTGGTGCAATATTATTCTTAATTTGAAACAGCTATGCAAGATGGAACAATATTCCATCGATTGAATTTTATTTACAACATCTATTCTTCAAGGAGATGGTATGAAATTGCTCGTTATTGGTAATGGTGGACGTGAACACGCACTGGCTTGGAAATTGGCGCAGTCGGCTAAAGTAGAAATTGTCTTTGTTGCACCTGGTAATGCCGGAACGGCAATTGAGCCTAAACTGCAGAATGTGGCGTTGACGGCACATCAAGATTTGATTGATTTTTGCCGTAATGAAAATATTGCCTTTACCGTAGTCGGCCCTGAAGCGCCTTTGGCTGCGGGTGTGGTGAATGACTTCCGTGCTGCCGGATTGAAGATTTTTGGCCCGACTCAATACGCGGCCCAGCTGGAGAGCTCAAAGGATTTTGCTAAAGCGTTTATGGCAAAATATAACATTCCAACCGCGCAATACCAAACCTTTGAAAATGCCGATGCGGCACATGATTACGTCAATCAAAAAGGTGCGCCAATTGTTATTAAGGCGGATGGTTTGGCTGCCGGTAAAGGCGTGATTGTCGCCATGACTTTGGATGAAGCCCATGCCGCTATTGACGATATGTTGTTGGGCAACAAAATGGGCAATGCAGGCGCGCGTGTCGTGATTGAAGATTTCCTGCAAGGCGAGGAAGCAAGCTTTATCGTTATGGTGGACGGCAATCATGTTTTGCCGATGGCAACCAGTCAAGACCATAAACGCCTGTTGGATGACGACAAAGGCCCTAATACCGGCGGTATGGGCGCATACAGCCCTGCTCCGGTGGTAACGCCTGATGTGTACGAGCGCGCGATGAATGAAATTATTTTGCCGACCGTGGCAGGTATGAAAGCAGAAGGTCATGAGTTTACCGGCTTTTTATACGCGGGCTTGATGATTGATAAAACCGGTGCGCCTTATACCATTGAATTCAACTGCCGTTTCGGCGACCCTGAAACCCAGCCGATTATGAGCCGTTTGGATAGCGATTTGGTGGACTTGGTTGAAGCGGCAATCGACGGCAAACTGGATAGTGTTGCTGCCAAATGGAATCCGCAAACTGCAGTAGGCGTGGTGTTGGCCGCACAAAATTATCCTGACTCCCCGAAAAAAGGCGATGTGATCTTCGGCTTGGATAAGGCCAATCAAATCGGTAAAGTTTTCCATGCCGGTACTGCAACGAATGAAAAAGGAGAAGTTGTAACCAACGGCGGCCGTGTATTGTGTGTAGTCGGTTTGGGCGATGATGTTGCCCAAGCTAAAAGCAAGGCTTATGAGGCATTGGAAACAATCCGTTTTGACGGTATGCAATACCGTAAAGACATTGCCGATAAAGCCATCAACCGTTAATAATGAATAGAAATAGGCCGTCTGAACACAGATTGTCCGACAATCTCAGTTTCAGACGGCCTTGGTATGATGATGATGTTTCCCAGAATTTTATCGGCTGCAGCCCAATGCAGGCTGCAGGCGCATCTTAAAAAAGGCGGTTTGGTCGCCTATCCTACCGAGTCTTGCTATGGCTTGGGCTGTGTCCCTACTTTGCCTAAAGCACTCAATCAACTGATTCATCTGAAAAAACGACCGCAACACAAAGGCATGATTGTCATTGGCCATAGCTTGGAACAGTTGCAACCTTTGCTGCAAAGGCCGTCTGAAAATATCCAAACTATGCTGCATGAAGCATGGCCTGCTCCGAAAACTTTTTTATTGCCGGTCGGCAAAAAAGTATTGCCATCATTGCGTGGAAAAGGACGCAGTAAATTGGCTGTCAGAGTTCCTGCGCATGTAGGTGCAAGGCGTTTGTGTCAGGTTTTGGAAATGCCTTTAGTCTCTACTTCATGCAATCGTGCAGGAAAACGGGCATGCAAAACGGAAAGGGAAGTCAGAAGACAGTTTGGCAGGAAAGTCTGGGTTGTAGGCGGATTGATAGGTAAGCAGAAAACGCCCAGCCAGATTATTGACGGAGAAACAGGGGCAAGGCTGCGTTAAAGAAGAATTGTATTTTCAAAGGAAAGGTATTTATTTGGAGAAGCAAATTTTTTCCAAAAGATTGGAATACCTGTGTGAAAAGCATTTAGCGCAGATCCAGTTTGATGCATAGCAGTCTAGAGGATAAAGCAGTATTTTGTGAAAGAATGAAGCAAATTTTGAGCGTAAATGAATCGCTTTAATAAATTATTTTTGAATAAACAAATTTTGTGGATAAATTTGAAGATAAATTTCCATAAAAACATAAAAATGCCGTCTGAAACTTGATATTCAAAGCATTCAGACGGCCTTTTAAATATTTAAACTGTGGATAACTTTGTGAATAAGTGTGGATTAAAGCTTATGTCCGCACACAGTTTCGTATTGTTTTTCAGTAATCGTACCGCTCATGACGCTCATTGGGCGGATGCTGGTCGGAGTATAGCTTTGGTTGGAAATTACCCGGCCGTGTTCGTCCATCAGTTGCAGCGCTGCCAGGCGATAGGTTTTGTTTGAGCAATGAATTTCCCAGCTGCCGATGGCTGTTTTATAGGCCGGCGTGTTGACGAAACGTTCCTCTTTCAGTTTGGAAACGGTTTTTTTATCGCGGAAAGTAACCAGTGCGCCATTTCTTTTAATGCTGCTTCTATCAATAGCCACTTTGATATTGCCTTCAGAGATGGTGCCGATGTTGGTCCAGCTGCCGCCGCCGCTCGATGTGGTGGTTGTTTCACAGGCACTCAACATCAAAGCCGCAAATACGGTTGCAGCTAGGGAAAAACGTTTGATATTCATAAAACCTCATTATTTACAGAAAGTCAGCCGATATTATCCGTGAAGATGGCATATATCGTAAATCGATTTTGCAAAGTTGAACCTCTGAAAAGAATTTTATGAAAAATACGCTGAAAAGGCCGTCTGAAACCTGTCTTTCAGACGGCCTTGGAGTGTAAAATCATGTATAATTGCAAACAATTTGGTTTTCATCCCATAGGAAGATCCGACATGATTAACCCTATCGCTGCACTTTCCCCATTAGATGGCCGCTACGCCAAATCCGTTGAAGCATTGCGTCCGATTTTCTCCGAATACGGCCTGATGCGTGCGCGTGTCAAAGTTGAATTAAACTGGCTCAAAGTCCTTGCCGCCGAACCTAAGATTGTAGAAGTTCCTGCTTTCAGCGATTTTACGCTTGCCGAAATCGACAAAGTGATCGAAAACTTCTCGCTTGAAGATGCTGCCGCCGTCAAAGCTATTGAGGCGACCACCAATCATGATGTCAAAGCCATCGAATATTGGCTTAAAGAACGCTTCTCCGGCGTGCCTGAAGTGGCTGCTGCCAGCGAGTTCATCCACTTTGCCTGCACCAGCGAAGACATCAATAACCTGTCCCACGCTTTAATGCTGCAAGAAGCGCGTGAGACTGTTTTGCTGCCGAAACTGGCCGAAATCATCAAAAAACTGACCGGCATGGCGCATGAGTTGGCTGCCGTCCCTATGATGAGCCGCACGCATGGCCAGCCTGCGACACCAAGCACATTGGGTAAAGAAATCGCCAATGTCGTGTACCGCCTGCAACGCCAGTTCAAAAACCTGCAAGCGCAAGAGTTCCTCGGCAAAATCAACGGCGCAGTCGGCAACTACAATGCCCATATGGTCGCTTATCCCGATGTGGATTGGGAAACCCATTGCCGCAACTTCGTTGAAATCAGCCTCGGCCTGACCTTCAACCCCTACACCATTCAAATCGAGCCGCATGACTATATGGCGGAATTCTTCCAAGCCATCAGCCGTGTCAACACGATTCTGATCGACTTCAACCGCGATGTTTGGGGCTATATTTCTTTGGGTTACTTCAAACAAAAAGTTAAAGCAGGCGAAGTCGGTTCTTCCACCATGCCGCACAAAGTCAATCCGATTGACTTTGAAAACTCCGAAGGCAACCTCGGTATGGCCAATGCCGTATTGGGCTTTTTGTCTGAAAAACTGCCGATTTCCCGTTGGCAGCGCGACCTGACCGACAGCACCGTATTGCGCAATATGGGCGTAGGCGTGGGCTATACCATATTGGGCTTTGCCGCCCATCTGCGCGGTCTGAACAAGCTTGAGCCGAATCCTGCCGCCCTTGCTGCCGATTTGGACGCTACTTGGGAGCTGCTGGCCGAGCCGATTCAAACCGTAATGCGTCGTTACGGCGTAGCCAATCCTTACGAGAAGCTGAAAGACCTGACACGCGGTAAAGACGGCATTACGCCTGAAGTGTTGAAACTCTTTATCGAATCGTTGGAAATTCCGGCAGAAGCCAAAGCCAAATTGCTTGAGCTGACCCCTGCGTTGTATGTGGGTAAGGCCGAAGAGTTGGCAAAACGAATTTGATTTATAAAAAAGCCATTTGAATCTTCAAATGGCTTTTTTTGAATTAAATATATAGTATGAAAATAATGAAGAAAGTTTTAGATGTTTAAATATTTTCCAAGTAAGGAAAATTTGATTATATGGTTACCAATCGGCTTGTTAGTCAGTATATTACATTTTCATGGAAAAATTCCTTTTAAAAATATATTTGATACTTTTATGGGTTTGACTCCAATATATGTATTATTGGCATATCTTCATTTTCTTAGGTTTCTACAATTATGTAATTTTCCGTATCTTGTTTCTATTCAAATAGAGGCAAGAATTATTGATGTTTTAAATAGTATTGTCTCTTTTCTAATTGGATTTTCGATATGTACAAGTTTTTTTATACCCTTTTGGAAAGAAAGTTCTAAAGGATATCTCTTTCTTTTATGTTTTAATATTGCGGTTCTAGTGTTTACGATGCTTCCTATATGCTTGCATTTATGGAAAGAAATTAGAGATAAAAAAATTAAATATATTTTGATATCAGTAATGTATTTAATACTTTCTGTTGCATCATTTTATGACATGACCAAATAAATTATAAATTTAAGGCCGTCTGAAATCTTTTTCAGACGGCCTTTTTCGATTCAATCCGTTATTTCACTTTGTCTTTCAATGCACCGTAGCCGGCTGCGTCCATTTCTTCCAAAGGAATGAATTTCAAACTTGCGCCGTTGATGCAATAGCGCAGGCCGCCTTTGTCTTTCGGGCCGTCGGGGAAGACGTGTCCCAAGTGTGAGTCGGCGGCGTGGCTGCGCACTTCGGTGCGGCGCATGTTATAGCTGAAATCGTCGTGTTCGGTAACGGCGGAGGCATTAATTGGATGGGTAAAACTCGGCCAGCCGCAGCCGGAATCAAATTTGTCGGCAGAGCTGAACAGGGGTTCGCCGCTGACGATGTCCACATAAATGCCGGGTTTGAACAAGTGGTCGTATTCGTGGCTGAAGGCGTATTCGGTCTCGCTGTTTTGGGTAACCTGGTATTGCTCTTCGGTCAGAATGCGTTTGAGTTCAGCAGCGCTGGGTTTTTTATACGTTGCCGCGTCAAAGCCTTTGCCTTGAGGGACGGCTTTGGTTTTGCTCGGCAGCGGTTCGTCGGCTTTGCGGATGTCGATGTGGCAGTAGCCGTTGGGGTTTTTAATCAGGTAGTCCTGATGGTATTCCTCGGCGTCGTAGAAGTTTTTTAGCGGCTCGTTTTCGACGACGAGGGGAAGTTTGTATTTTTGCTGCTCGCGTTTGAGTGCGGCGGCGATGACGGCTTTTTCGGCGGGGTCGGTGTAGTACACGCCGCTGCGGTATTGCGTGCCGGTGTCGTTGCCTTGTTTGTTGAGGCTGGTTGGATCAACGACGCGGAAGAAATATTGCAGGATATCGTCTAGGCTGAGTTTGTCGGCATCATAGGTGACTTTAACGGTTTCGGCATGGCCTGTATCGCGGTAGGACACGTCTTCGTAGCTTGGGTTTTCCGTTTTGCCGTTAGCGTAGCCGGATACTGCGTCAACCACGCCGTCTATGCGTTGGAAATAGGCTTCCAAGCCCCAGAAGCAGCCGCCGGCGAGGTAGATGGTGCGCGTATTCATGATTGCTGAATCCTTTTTCTGTGTGTCGGGTTTGTAAAATGTGTTTTTCAGACGGCCTATATCGGCATTCGGGTCGCGGATTAAAGCCAATGCCTGCGCTTCGTTGATGCTGCCTTTGACGATGCGCTGCACGTCGCCGTCTTTGCCGATTAATGCCCAAGAAGGGTAAACACTGATATTCAGGCTTTGGGCGATGGTGCCGCCGTTGTCGGTAACGACGGGCAGCTTAGGATAGTTCAAACCGGAATACCATTTTTGAAAGTCGCCGTCTTTTTTCTCGTGTAGAAAACCGGGCGAGGCAACGGTAATCAGGTTGGCAGAACCGAATTTTATATCTTGCGCCCATTTTTCGGTTTGTCCCAATTCGGACAAACACAAAGGACACCAACTTGCCCAAAATTTAATCAGGGTGGGTTTGTCTTTTTTTAGGAAAACACTGGCAGGGCGGTTGTCAGGGGTTTTTAATGAGGACAATGCCTGCGGTACGGTTGCGGCTTCGGTATCCATCATTTTGGATGAGCAGGCGCCAAGCGCAAGCAGGCAGCCGAACTTGGTGCAAAGTGAAAATAATGTGCGGGGATTCATCTCTATGTTTCCTGTATGGATGGTTTATCTTATTAGACGTTGGAAATGCCAAAACCTGACAACCTTGATTTTCAGACGACCTTGCCACGTAAAATACGCTACAATACTCCCTATTTCAAGTTTCTAAAATTAAAAGGAAAATTTAATGTTCAGCTTCTTCCGTCGCAAGAAAAAACAGGAAACTCCGGCTCCCGAGGAGGCTCAAGTTCAGGAAACCGCAGCAAAAATAGAATCTGAAGTTGCTCAAGTAGTTGAAAATATTAAAGAAGATGCCGAATCTTTAGCAGAAAGCGTCAAAGGGCATGTTGAATCAGTTGTCGAATCGGCTGTTGAAACTATCAGCGAAACCGTCGAGCAGGTTCGGGAAACTTTGACCGAAACGCCGTCTGAAACAGTTGAAAAAGTAGAAGAACACGTTGAAGCGGCAAAAGAAGCGGCTGTTGAAACCGCCAGCGAGACTGTTGAACAGGTAAAAGAAACCGTTGCCGAGATGCCGTCTGAAGCGGTCGAGGCTGCTGAAGAAGTGGCAGAACAGGCTGAGGCAGTCAGAGAAGAAGCTGTTGAAACCGTCAGCGAGGTTGTTGAGCAGGTAAAGGAAACCGTTGCCGAGATGCCGTCTGAAGCGGCCGAGGTTGCTGAAGAAGTAGCGGAACAAGCTGAAGCAGTCAAAGAAGAAGCTGTTGAGGCAGTTAGCGAGACTGTCGAGCAAGTTCAAGAAGCCGTTGTGGAAATACCGGTTGAAGCCCCTGCTCCGGCAGAAGAACACAAGCTCAGTTGGGCTGCGCGTTTGAAACAAGGCTTGACCAAATCACGCGACAAAATGGCAAAATCGTTGGCCGGCGTGTTCGGCGGCGGACAGATCGACGAGGACTTGTACGAAGAGCTGGAAACCGTGCTGATTACCAGCGATATGGGCATGGAAGCCACCGAATACTTGATGAAAGACGTGCGCGACCGTGTCAGCCTCAAAGGCCTCAAAGACGGCAACGAATTGCGCGGTGCGCTGAAAGATGCGCTGTACGACTTGATTAAGCCTCTGGAGAAACCTTTGGTCTTGCCGGAAACCAGGGAGCCTTTCGTGATTATGCTTGCCGGTATCAACGGCGCGGGTAAAACCACGTCTATCGGCAAACTCGCCAAATACTTCCAAGCGCAGGGTAAATCTGTGTTGCTGGCGGCAGGCGATACTTTCCGTGCCGCTGCGCGTGAGCAGCTTCAAGCTTGGGGCGAGCGCAACAATGTAACCGTGATTTCGCAAACCACAGGCGATTCCGCAGCCGTTTGCTTCGATGCCGTCCAAGCCGCGAAAGCGCGCGGGATCGACATCGTGCTGGCTGATACTGCCGGCCGTTTGCCTACGCAGCTTCATTTGATGGAAGAAATCAAAAAAGTGAAACGCGTGTTGCAAAAAGCCATGCCGGATGCGCCACATGAAATCATCGTTGTTTTGGATGCCAACATCGGTCAAAACGCCGTCAACCAAGTGAAAGCCTTCGACGAAGCGCTGGGTCTGACCGGACTTATCGTCACCAAGCTAGACGGTACGGCCAAAGGCGGTATCCTTGCCGCCCTTGCCTCCGACCGCCCTGTTCCTGTCCGCTACATCGGCGTAGGCGAAGGCATCGACGATTTGCGTCCGTTTAATGCCAAAGCGTTCGTGGATGCCCTATTGGATTAAACAGACAGGTTGAGGTTTGTAAACGCAGTTTGCGGGGGATTTCTGAGCCGTATTTTGAAAGGCTTCGCATTCGGTTGGTACAAAAGCCAAACAGGCTGTTAAAAAGGCCGTCTGAAACCTAAAATCAGGTTTCAGACGGCCTTTATTTATTTACGGGTTTAGTTTTTCCGTGCGGTAACAAACTCGGCCAGTTGGCGCAGGCGCAGGGCTTTGTCGCCGAATGGCTCGATCAGGGCAACGGCTTCTGCAATCAGCGTTTCTGCGTAAGTACGCGCGGCCTGAAGGCCCATCAGTTTGACGTAGGTCGGTTTGTCGTTGTCCGAGTCTTTGCCGGCGGTTTTGCCCAAGGTGGCGGTATCGGCTTCGCAGTCCAATACATCGTCGATCACTTGGAAAGCCAGGCCCAATTTGGCGGCGTAGTGGTCTAAGGTTTGGATTTGCGCCGGTGTTAAGTCCGGACAGGAAAGTGCGCCTAAGGCCACGGCCGCGCGGATGAGCGCACCAGTTTTGAGGCTGTGCATCTGTTCCAATTCGGCCTGATTCATGGCTTTGCCGACATTGGCAAGGTCGATGGCTTGTCCGCCCGCCATACCGAGGCTGCCGGATGCCTGAGCCAGTGTGGACAACATGGCAAGCTGGCGTTCGGCAGGCAGGCCTGTCGGACGGCTCAATACATCAAAGGCTTGGGTTTGCAGCGCATCGCCGACCAAAAGGGCGGTTGCTTCATCGTATTGCACATGGCAGGTCGGTTTGCCGCGGCGCAGGCTGTCGTTGTCCATCGCCGGCATATCGTCGTGAACCAACGAATAGACGTGCACCATTTCGATGGCTGCCATGGCCTGCTCGACGGCGTTTTGGTTTGCTTCGCCCAATTCGGACGCGGCAAGCACCAAGAGCGGGCGCAGCCGTTTGCCGCCGCCGAGGGTAACGTAACGCATGGCTTCGTGCAGCGTATGCGGCACTTGGCTTTCAGACGGCAAGAAATGCGCCAGCAGCAATTCGGTTTGCGCTTGGGCTTTTTGTTGCCATGTTTTGAGTTCATTCGCCGGGTTCAAGGTTCAACTCCTTCAGTTCGCCGGCATCCAAGACTTGCAGTTTCTGCTCGACTTCCGCCAATTTGGTTTGGCAGTATCTGACCAATTCGTTGCCTTCCTGATAGGCGGCCAAAGCGTCTTCCAGCGGCATTTCGCTGCTTTGCATGGCTTGAGTCAGGGTTTCGAGGCGGGATAAGGCTTCTTCAAAGGATTGGGGGGCGTTTTTTTTCATGGTTTGAAATGATGGGCAGAAAAGGGGAATTGTAGCATTTTTAGATGATGAAGGCCGTCTGAACAGGGGATGAAAACGAAATCAAAGATTTCTGTTTCTTCGTTCAGACGGCCTTTTTTCAAACGGAATAACGTTATCAGCCCGGTAAAACGGCTTTTTGATAGTTGAGCGCGATAAACTGCTTCTCGGCATCCAATTCGGTGATTTTGAACAATGCCTGTGATTTGGGCAGCGCGTCAAACGGGATACCGGTCGCGCGCGTTACCAGCGGCAGGCCTTCAATGCGGACGAGGTCTTCTTTGAGGATGGTGGCCGTCAGCTCGCTCGTGCCTTGCTGTTGCAGATAGACAAGGCTCCAGTAGGCTTCCATTTGGCGTTGGAAGTCGGCGTAGGCTGTATAGGCGGCATCGAAGTCGCGCAGCGCGGCGAAAAGCTCGGCATCGCTGTTTTGATACAGTGGCTCGGCAGAGTCGTCGATCAGGCTGATCAGCTGCTTTTGGTTGATGTAGTCGGCGGCGCGGCGCAGCGGCGAGGTAAACCAGCCATAATGCTGCACGCCCATGCCGATGTGCGGCTCGGATTTGGTGCTCATGCGCACTTTGCCTGCCGGTTGGACGCGGAAAAGGCCGGGCAGCTCGTTTTCGTCCAGCATTTGCGCCCAAGTGCTGTTGGCAAGAATCATCATCTCGCTGACCAGCGTATCGATGGGCGAACCGCGTTCGCGGCGGACGACGGATACGTTGCCTTCCTCATCCAATTCGATGCTGTAATCGTATTGCGGCGCGCGGTCGGGCTCGTATTTGCCGCGCGCTTTTTGCAGGGCGATGGCGAATTGATAGAACCAAATCAGGTCTTGATGGTGGGCAAACATCATTTCGCCGGCTTCGTCCAAGCCGGTTTCGGCGTTGAAATGCGGTTCGATGGCTTGAATGCGCAGGTTTTCGGCGATGTTGACGGCTTCGATTTTGCAGGTTGGCGCGCCGACGTTGAACTCGCCGTCCACATCAAAATAAATGCTGACGGCAGGGCGGTACGCGCCCGCATCAAGGCTGAACGCGGCAATCCAGTTTTCGGGCAGCATGGTGATTTTGCCGCCGGGGAAATAAACCGTGCTTAAGCGTTCCATGATGTTTTTTTCCATTTTGTCGCCTTGTTTAATGGCAAGCGACGGCGCGGCAATGTGGATGCCGACGCGTTTCATGCCATTGCCCAAGTCGGTCAGGCTCAAAGCATCGTCCACTTCGGTAGTCGATTCGTCGTCAATGGAAAAGGCGGTAACGTCGGCTTTGGGCAAGTCGGGCATTTCAGGAAGCGGAAGGTCGGGGAAGCCTGTTCCTTTGGGGAAGTATTTGATTTCAAACCCGTCTTGCAGGTATTGGGGAATGGACGTAATGCCGCCTGTCTTTTTCGCCAGTTCGTAGGCAGAGATTTTCAGCGCGTCGGCGGCTTTGGTAAAGGCTTTGTAAGTCAGCGACTGCTTGTCGGGCGCGTGCAGGATGGTTTTCAAATCTGCCGCGATTTCAGACGGCATCTCGCCGCGTTTCAAGGCTTCCGCCCAAGCGTCGATTTGCGCGTCTTGCTGTTTTTTGCGTTCGATGGCGGCAAGCGCTTGTTTCAAAGTTTCTTCAGGCGCGGCTTTGAACACGCCTTTGGCTTTTTTATAGAAATACATCGGCGCGGCGTACAGCGCAATCAAAGTTGCCGCCAGCTCGGTTTTGGTCGGTGCATGGCCGAAATATTCTTCGGCAATCGCCTCAGCGGTAAATTCCTCTTCGCCGCATACTTCCCACAATAAATCGGTATCGATGTCCGCCGCCTGCGCCTGCGCGTTCTCTAAAAACGCCGCCATATCGCCGTCAAACTCGGCAAAGACATTATTTGCCTTCACTTTGGTGCGTTTGCCGTGTTGGGTATCGACTTGGTAGGTGGCGTCGTTTTTTTGGACGATGGAGGCAACTTTGAATTGGCCGGACTCTTCGTAAAAGATATTCATTTTTTTAGGATTTTATGATTTGTAGGAAACGCGTGATTTTAGCAGATTTGCACAAGAAAGGCCGTCTGAAAAACATACTTTCAGACGGCCTGTTCAAACGGCGGATGATTAATACTGATATGCCGCCAGTTTGCGTTTGATTTCAGGCAGGGCGGCGCGTGCGGCTTGTTCGCCCAATTGGATGGCGCGTTGTTTTTGGTCGAAACCGCCAATCGAGCCCAGCTCCAAAACCCTGCGGTTTGATGACCACATTGGCTTGGCCCAATTCTTGGTGTAAGGCGGTTTGGCTCATCACGTTGAAGGTTTGGTCAAGATAGGAGAACATACCTTGGCTGACATTTTTGGCCGGACGGGCGGAAATATCGACGGCAATGATGAAGTTTGCCCCCAGTTTTTTCGCCGCGCTGACTGGTACGGGCTGCGACAGGCCGCCGTCCACATATTTGCGACTGCCGATAACGACAGGTTGGAACACGTTCGGAATCGAAGCAGAAGCGCGGACGGCCTGTCCGGCATTGCCTACGTTGAATACCACCGGTTTGCCGCTTTCAAAATCGGTCGCAACGGCGGCAAATTTGATGGGGAACTGCTGCATCGGGCGGTTGCCGACTTTGCGGTTGATGTAGTTTTGCAGTTTTTCGCCTTTGATGAAGCCGCTGGTGGACAAGGTCAAATCCACCAAATCGGTTTTACCCAAAATTTCCGCTTCCAATTCGAGGCGGTCGGGCGACATTCCCGAAGCGTACATACTGCCGACAATCGAGCCGGCAGATGTACCAGTAACGATTTTGACCGGAATATTGTTTTCTTTCAAAACCTTAATAATCCCGATATGGGCAAAGCCTTTGGACGCGCCGCCGCCCAAAGCCAGCGCAACCGTGGCTTTCGGTTTGGGTGCAGTATGCGAAACCGTATTTTGACCCTGCGTAGAAGGTTTGGATTGCGGCGCGTTGCCGCTCGGACAGGCAGCCAATACCAAGACGGACGAAGCGGCTAAAAACGTTTTGAATGTGGAAAAAAGTTTATTCATGTTCAGACAGCCTTTAATATGTCGAAGGGGTTATTTTACTCTGAAATTAAGTCGAAAGGCCGTCTGAAATCAAGTTTCAGACGGCCTTTTAAATCCAGCTCAAGCCAATTCGAGCTGTTTTTCCAAACTCTCGACCAGTTGGTCGTCCAAATTCAAAGCTTGGGACAAACGGCTCAGGAACACAATTTCCTTGCGCGACAAGTCCGCGCAGACCAATCGGGCCGCCAGATAAGTTTCGGCTGCCAAAGCCTCGTCATTGCCGACCGAAGCGGCAATTTGCTCGATGGAGGCCGGTTGCGCATATTCCGCCTGCAACCATGCCGCCGTTTCCGCATCGCTGCCGCTTTCACGCTCAATGGCCGCGCGTTCCGCATCGTCAATCAGGCCGTCTGAAGCCGCCGCCGCAATCATCGTTTGCAAAATCACACGGCTGTGGTTTTCACCAATCAGGCCGGCAGGTTGGAACGCACTTTGCGGCAATTCGTCCTGCTGGCGGTTTTGTTTCCAGTTTTGATAGCCTTTATAAGCCAGAAAACCCAAAGCGGCAACCGAGCCGGCCTTGACCAGCTTCTTTGCGTTTTTCTTTTTCAACAGCATCGATGCCAAAGCACCCGTCAGCGCGCCACCGCCGAAAGAATTGAGCGGGCTGTCCGCCACCGCTTTGCCGCCTTTTTGAGCCGCACCCAAAACCTGATTGAGCAACTGACTGAAATCCATAAAAAAATCTCCTGAAAACCAATACATTGCAAATATAGAGTAGAAACACCCAAAAACCAAGCCAAAGAAAGTTAAAAGGTGCAAACAAGTTTTCAGACGGCCATAGCCGACTTTCGGTACAATCACACCATTCCAAACAATAAACTCCATCATGCCCGATACCGCCCAAATTATTACCAGCTATGGCCGCCGCTATATTGTCCGCACCCCCGACGGCCAAATATATGACGCCACCACCCGCAAAAAACGCGTCGATTTCGCCTGTGGCGACCAAGTCCGCATCAGCCCCATCAACGGCGAACAAGTCGTGATTGAAGACTACCTCCCGCGCGAAAGCCTGCTCTACCGCCAAGACGCATGGAAAACCAAACTGATTGCCGCCAACGTTACCCAACTGCTCATCGTAACCGCCGCCAGCCCCTCACCCAGCGAAGCCCTGTTACAACGCGCCCTCCTCGCAGCCGAAGCGGCCGGCATTAACGCCGTCATCGTCCTCAATAAAGCCGACCTCCCCAAAACCGCCCAATGGCGCGAGAAACTCAAATTCTACGAAACCCTCGGCTACCCCGTGGTCGAAACCAACGCATTGGAAAACGCCGACATCCTGCGTCCCATTTTAGAAGGGCAAACCAACATCCTGCTCGGACAAAGCGGCATGGGCAAGTCCACCCTGACCAACTCCCTACTCGGCAACCAAGCCGCCCGAACCGGCGACATTTCCACCGCGCTCGATTCCGGCAAACACACCACCACCCACGCCCAACTGTACGATTTAGACGCAGAAACCCGACTCATCGATTCCCCCGGCCTGCAAGAATTCGGCCTGCACCATCTCCAAGCTGCCGATTTATTACAATACTTCCCCGACCTGCGCCACCTTATCGGCCAGTGCCGTTTCCACAACTGCACCCACCGCGCTGAACCCGGCTGCGCCGTCAAAGCCGCTGCCGAATCAGGCGAAGCCAAACCCGAGCGCATCGAATTTCTGCAACGCGTTACCGACGAATTATTGAGATAAAGATTGAACGGAAACTAAGCGTTTGGATAAATAAAAAGGCCGTCTGAAACTTTCAGACGGCCTTTTTTTAAAGGGGTATACGGATTTAATGGTTGATGGGGCACCTT
>NZ_KV792686.1:286391-338751 GCF_001808255.1 Neisseria sp. HMSC15G01 | reverse complement strand
GATTATGAAAATCTTGTTCAGTATAAATTTTACTGCCGATAATCTCTAATTGCATAAGTTATACTCCTATTTACAAGTTCCAATTTGTGTTGCAGAGATATAACGATCAGTTGTTATATAGCAATCCATCATTGGAATACAACAATCTAGTACCAGCCTGATTCGATCTTGACATAGTGTTTATTAAGCTAATGTTCGCTTCATACCATATCCTACCCTGTTTAGCAGGTAAAATATTTGTAGAATTTACAAAATATCTCCCCTATGTTGCCTATATGGATGTGGAGATAGGCTGCTTTTGTCTGATTGCTGTGGCAACTTATTAAAAGAAAGGTATTTGTTGTTTCAGACGACCTTTTGGCTCAAACCTTGAGAACCGCATGCGTGCGTTCTGCACACATGCTACTTGTTGAGTTTAAGTTTTATATGGGCTATGGTTTGCATTTCCAAATGCGCTTGTTATTTAAAAAAAGAAAAATAAACCTGTCTGTTTGGAAATAGCCAGCTGAGTTAAAAATAAAATATTTTGATATATTCTAAGAGGGATATCTGTCAATGCCTGATGGGAATTATCTTGTAAAAAATTTTTTAGAATAATTAATTTTCTTAAATCAATTATTTTTTCATCCTCATAATCATCTATATATGTATCTATTATCTCATTTATTTTATCGAAGAAATTTTTCTCAAATAACAAATTAACCTCTTGTTCTGAAAGTTTAAATACATATAGTTCATTATCATCAGCTTGATCGTAATCTAATTTTTTCATGGCTTCAACACTTAAAGGGACAACTATCTGTTTCATATCAATGACTCCTTATCTTAAAATGTGTTATTTCATTATATTCAGCTTGAGTGCGTCCCTGCTGCTTACCATTCGTATTAATTTTAGGGGCTTTACTAGATTAGCAGATATGCTACCCTTGAAATATGATTATAATACACTGAAAATTAAAGAAAAAGTACAGATGGATAATCTAGTACAGTCCCTAAATATAAATAGACTAAAAAACTTCCAGTCATTTTTATTTTACTGGTTATAGCATCGTCTCATTTCATCTATTCACACCTATAATATCTCAACAGCTTTTACAAATACTCCAGCAGATCCACTGCTACCCTACTAAGCCTTTTTGAAACCTTTGTTGTAAAAAACGCTATTTCCATTCTTATCGAATAAAGGCAAATTTATAATTTTAAAGCCTCCCAAAATGATGAGGCCGTCTGAAAATCCTTTTTCAGACGGCCTTTCTTCATTTAAGCCAAGAAGGATTAAACCAAGTTTTCCAGCATCCATTTAACGTAACGGCTGACGCCTTGTTTTACATCCAAGAATTCTTCTTTATACCCGGCTTCGCGCAGCTTGGTGATATCCGCTTGAGTAAAGCTCTGATATTTGCCTTTAAGCGCATCTGGGAATGGGATATAACGAATAAGTTCTTCTTCAACCAACTCTTTCAAACTCATTTCAGGCTTGCCTTCGGCTGCACGGCAGGCGTTGACGGTGGCAGCGGCAAGATCGTTAAACTGTTGGCTACGACCTGTACCGAGATTGAAGATGCCTGAAAGCTCGGGATGATCGAAGAAGTAAAGGTTAACTTTGGCAACGTCTTCTACGCTGACAAAATCGCGTGTTTGCTCGCCATTACCGTAGCCGTCATTAGCGCCAAACAGATTAACATAACCATGCTCGCGGTATTGGTGGAAATGATGGAAGGCAACCGATGCCATACGGCCTTTGTGTTGTTCCTGTTGTCCGTAAACATTGAAGTAGCGGAAGCCGACGACTCGGGCGGTCAAACCTTCTTCCATTCGGCGGCGCAATACTTGGTCAAACAAGAATTTAGAGTAGCCATACACATTGAGCGGTTTTTCCAGTTCGCGCTCTTCGCGGAAGATTTCGCCCTTACCATATACAGCAGCGCTGGAGGCATAAAGGAACGGAATGCGTTCATCCTGACACCAGTCCAAGAGATCGAGCGTGTACTGGTAGTTGTTGTCCATCATGTAAAGACCATCATGATTCATGGTATCGGAACATGCGCCTTGATGAAAAACGGCTTCGATATCGTCGTAAGGCAGAAGATGGCCGCGCACTTGGCGGATAAATTCGTGTTTATCGAGATAATGGGCAATTTCACACTCGGCAAGGTTTTTAAATTTTTCGCCTTTGCTCAAATTATCGACGGCAACAATGTCGGTAATACCGCGCTGGTTAAGTGCTTTAACGATGTTGCTGCCGATAAAGCCGGCCGCGCCTGTTACGATAATGGTCATAATGAGTTTCCTTTATTTTGATTTTTCAGACGGCCTTGAAGTAATCATGCCGTCTGAAAATAAAAACTTGTCTGTCTGGATTATTTTCCAACTCTATTTTCAGACGGCCTTTAGATTTTAAGGCCGTCTGAAACAGCAATTATTGCTCTTCCAATGCCTTGGTCAATTCGGCAAACGAGCAAACCGCCGTACCAAGTTTTGCCACGACAACGCCCGCTGCCGTATTAGCAAGGTGCATCGCTTCAGGCATGGTATAACCAGCGGCCAAACCCAAACCCACTCCGGCAATAACAGTATCGCCTGCACCCGATACATCATAGACTTCTTGGGCCCGTGTAGGCTGATAAATCGGCTCACCCTCATTGAACAGGGTCATACCCTCTTCACTTCGGGTCAGCAAAATCGCGGTCAAATCAAGATGACGGCGCAGGTTTTGGGCTTTTTCAGTCAAATCATTTTCGTTTTTCCAGCTGCCCACCACTTCTTTCAATTCTGCACGATTCGGCGTAATCAGCGTAGCGCCGGCATATTTCTCGTAATCATCGCCTTTCGGGTCGATTAAAACGGGTTTACCGGCCTGCTTCGCCCAATCGATCATATCGGAAATATGCGACAAACCGCCCTTGCCGTAGTCTGAAAAAATAATGGCATCGTATTCAGGCAACACTTCTCGATATTGATGTTTGATTTGTTCCAACACCTCACGATGAGGCAATTCTTCAAAGTCAAGTCGGATAAGCTGCTGGTTGCGGGCAACGACACGCAATTTGACAGTAGTCGCAATTTGCTTATCGCGCATCAGATAGGAAGAAACGCCGTCTTGCATCATCAATGCGTCCAACGCATCTGCAGCTTCATCATCGCCGGTCACGGACAACAGCCCTACTTTACCGCCCAATGAGGCGATATTGCGCGCAACGTTCGCCGCCCCACCCGCTCGTTGGTCGATACGGGCGATTTTCGCCACCGGCACTGGGGCTTCAGGAGAAATACGGGACACATCGCCAAACCAATAGCGGTCGAGCATCACATCGCCGACGACAAGGACTTTGGCTTGTGCAAAACGTGATTTTAGGGTTTCTTGTTGGAACTTGGTTACCATACTGGCTCCATTAAAATCTCTGTGTAAGGCTTGTTATCAGTTTATTGATCTAACAGCCTAAAAATATCTTGAGGCTCATATACCTGCATATGGTTTTTCGAGTACGACGCCTGTTCATGAGATGACAACAACGCTGCTTTCAGCATGGCTTGCGCCAATTTTTCGACAGCAAGCGGACGTTGGTTTTTCAGCATGCCGATGCGGTTGAGTACGCGAGAAATCCGTTCTGCTATTTTTTCGCCCAAGCGGTCGCTGTTCGGACGAATCAGCAATGGCGGGCGGAAAATAATAAGGTGCGGAAAATTCAAAGCGATAATTGCTTGCTCCAATTCGCCCTTCATCCGTTGATAAAACAGGCTCGAAGCAGAATTTGCACCGGAAGCGGAAATCAAAACCAAAGTATTGACGCCGTTTTCTCGTGCGGCTTTGGCAAATTCAAGATTTGCCTCATAATCAATTGCCCATTGCGCTTCTTTACTGCCAGCCGCTTTCAAGGTAGTTCCCAAGCAGGCAAACAATACATCGCCCTGCACTTTTTCACGCCAATCATCAGGCTTAGAAAAATCAATCTGATGGCTATTTAGCTTTTGGTGAGTAAAATCAGGATGTCTGCGACCAAAACAGTCGATGGACTCAACCTCTGAACTGGTTGCAAGTAAAGGCAACAAGGATTTTCCTGTTGCGCCTGTCGCGCCAATCACAATCGCCTTCATACTTCAGACGGCCTTAAGCGTTTGCCACGCGGTTCACTTCGCGCAATACAGCTACCGGATCGGCAGCTTTAGTTACCGGACGGCCCATTACCAAATAGGTTGAACCGGCAGCCAAGGCTTCGGCCGGCGTCATAATACGGCGCTGGTCATCATTATTGCCTGCAACATCTAAGCGGATGCCCGGTGTGACCAAGACAAAATCCTGTCCCAATTCGCGGCGCAATGGTACGGCTTCTTGAGCGGAACATACTACGCCGTCCAAGCCCGAACTTTGCGCCAGTTTCGCCAAGCGGATGACTTGTTCTTCAGGGGCGATGTTCAAACCGATTTCTGCCAAGTCGCTTTGTTCCATGCTGGTCAACACGGTTACGCCGATCAAAAGCGGCTTGGTTTGATATCCGGCAACGGCTTCTGCTGCTGCTTCCATCATGCGGCGACCGCCCGATGCGTGCATATCGACCATCCACACGCCCATATCGGCGGCAACTTTACAGGCCTGAGCAACTGTGTGGGGAATATCGTGGTATTTCAAATCGAGGAAAAGTTTGAAACCTTGATTGATTAAGCTTTCTGCCAAATTGCGGCCGGTTGCGGTGAACAGCTCTTTACCGATTTTGATTTGACACAGTGTCGGGTCAAGATTGCGGACAAATCCGAGCGTATCTTTTTCGTTGGCAAAATCGAGGGCGACGATGACGGGAGTACGTTGTTGCTGAGTTTGGAAGTCGGAGATCAAGGGATTCATAAGATACCTGCGGATAAACGGTTATAGCTTCGATTTTAACAGCTTTTGTACACAAAAGGCCGTCTGAAAATATTTTTTCAGACGGCCTCATGATTTTACTTTGGCAAAACTTATTTGCCCAAACCTTTCAATACTTCGGCTTTCACGGCTTCTACTGCTTGGGTGCCGTCAACTTTGATGTATTTCGGCGCGTGTTCGCCTTCCAGTTTGCTGTAAAAATCAACCAAAACTTCGGTTTGCTCGTGGTAAACGGCAAGGCGTTTTTTCACGGTTTCTTCTTTGTCGTCGTCGCGTTGAATCAAATCTTCGCCGGTTACGTCGTCTTTGCCTTCGACTTTAGGCGGATTGTAGGTAACGTGGTAAGTACGGCCGGAGGCCAAATGCACGCGGCGGCCGCTCATGCGGTCGACAATCACGCTGTCAGGTACATCGATTTCAACCACGGCATCCAAATCCACACCAGCTTCAACCATGGCTTCGGCTTGTGCCAATGTACGTGGGAAACCGTCAAACAGGAAACCGTTTTTGCAGTCGTCTTGGGCAATACGCTCTTTAACCATGCCGATAATGATGTCGTCGCGCACCAAACCGCCTTCATCAATGATTTTTTTTGCTTCCAAACCCAACGGAGTGCCTGCTTTGATGGCTGCGCGGAGCATGTCGCCGGTAGAGATTTGAGGAATGCCGAATGCAGCAGTGATGAATTGAGCCTGTGTGCCTTTGCCGGCGCCTGGTGCGCCCAACAATAATACTTTCATGATGAGTCCTTTTGGTTGACGGATTTAATGTTCAGATAATTTTACACGGCTTGTGTTTATCGTTCAAAACTTCAGACGGCCTCTTTCGGGCCGAAATGCTTCCATGCATCGTCGCGCATTCCGATAAACCATGCGTCTTCAGGGAATCGCTCTATCGCGTCTTTCAAAGTGGAAAGCAAGTTTTGCGATAAGGCTTTCGCCAAATATTCTTCCTCATTGGCTTCGGCCGCTTTGTCAGGCTGCTGCGCCAAACCGATTGCACGGGTTTGATGGCCATGAGCCAAATAGTTGAGCGCAATGATTTTTTGTGCCCAAAGCTGAGGAATATCGGGATTGTCTTGCAGCAATACCGACAAAATCGATACGGCAACAGTCAAGCGCCCGCCGTTCATACGCAAGTCCAATGACTGGTTGGGCGGCAAAGTGCTGAGCATTTCTGCCATGCGGAACCAGAACTCGCCGCTGGCCTGCTCCGGCGCTTCTATTTTCAGCATATCATAGTTGAATTCTTGCTCATCTTCTCTTACCAGCTTCGCCACGTCGGCAAGCAATTTTTGTTCTTCACGGCTCAAATGGCGGAAATCATTCATGTCTTTTCCTTTCAGACGGCCTTAAGATTTAAACGCAACACGCACTCTGTCCAAATCTTCCTGCGTATCCACACCGGCAGCAGGCGCTTCTTGGGTGATTTCAACAGCAATCGGATAACCGTGCCACAGGACGCGCAACTGTTCCAGCGATTCGATGGTTTCCAAAGGAGAAACATCCATTTCCGAATAGCGTTGCAGGAAGCCTGCACGATAGGCATAAATGCCGATATGGCGCAAAACGGCTGTTTCAGAAGGTAATTCGCGTTTTTCGGCGCGCATGGCGTCGCGCGGATAAGGAATCGGGGCGCGGCTGAAATAGATGGCGTTGCGGTTTTTATCAAGGATGACTTTGACGACATTGGGATTCATAAACTCGTCAAAATCGTGCAATTCATGAGCGGCGGTTGCCATTTGCACATTATTTTCAACCAAAACTTCAGCCGTACGGTTGATGAGCTCTGGGTCGATTAAAGGCTCATCGCCTTGTACGTTCACGACAATCAGATGTTGCGGCAGTTTCAGCGTATTGGCCGCTTCGGCAAGGCGCGTTGTACCGCTTTCGTGTTGATTGGAAGTCATGACCACTTCGATGCCATGCGCCTGACAGGCCGTCTGAATATCGGGATGGTCGGTGGCAACGACAACACGCGCAGCCTCGCTTTTTGCCGCCTGTTCGGCGACGCGTACAACCATCGGTTTACCGTGAATATCGGCCAAAGCCTTACCCGGCAGACGTGAAGAATCCAACCGCGCCGGAATCAATACGACAAATTCGGTCATGCTTTCAGTTCCTCTTCGCTCAACGCTCGTGCTTCGTTTTCCAACATATAAGGGATGCCGTCACGAATCGGATAAGCCAACTTCGCCTGACGGCTCCACAATTCCTGTTTGTCTTGATGGTATTCGAGTTTGCCTTTGGTCACAGGACAAACAAGGATGTCTAAGAATTTTTTTTCCATGGGGTACTTTCGGGTTTGATAAATTGGAGGTCGTCTGAAATATTTTTCAGACGACTATAATTTATTTCTTATGCTTTTCCCAACCTATTTGGCTTAATTACAGCTTGCATCAGGTTTTTTGCCGCCGCACATGATACCTTGCACCTCTTTCGCAAATTCAGGCATATGACGCTGTGCAGCTTTCTCTGTTAATGCCAATCCAAAAGTCATTAGTTCGTTCATAGCTTGATTGCGCATAAGAGGAGTCTTAACAACAACAGCCTGCCCGACAGGTGAACTATTAAAGGCAATCATGCCGTCAACTTCTTCTTGAGTGTATGTTAATTTGGCATTCTTTAATAAATTATTGCGGATAGTCTGTTTCACTTCGGGCGTCATTAAATCTCTCAAAACATTTTCGCGATAACGATCAATAGCTTTTGCTATTTGCTCTTTTTTCGCTTCCGGTACTTTGGCAAGGGCTTTATCTGCATACGGTTTAAATCCAACATTGAAACCGTCAATCATATTTTTTTCTAATTCCCGGTCAAAATTCTGTGTATCCAACCAACGCTCCAGCGACGCATCACTGGGCGGCGCGGCAAACGCATTGGCACACAAGGCCAGCGTGGCGAAGGGCAATAATAAGGTTTTCAGTTTCATTTTTTTCTCCTTTTCAATAAAAAAATATTTTCAGATAGTCGGAAAATTATTTGGCACAATTCGGCAAATGTTTGTTGCCTTTGCATAAAATACCATGTGTTTGCTCCTCAAAAGCAGGTGTATATTTCCTGCTTGCGTTGATATAGTTGTTGCTCATTGTCTTTTCAACAATCTCATCATTCAATTTGTCGAAACGTTCTATCTTTTCAAATGCAGACTTACCGGCCCCATGCTCAAATACTTTTACTATGCTATCCACGTCTGCTTGGCTCAGCACATTGTCAATATCTCCGCCATGCTGTCTGAGATGATTGATTTTTTTCAAAATACCCTTGCCCCGAGGGGAAGAGAAGAAGCTGTTGAGTACATCGACTTCTTCTTGTGTAAATACTTTCTGTACGGCACGCTTTTCTTCATCCAACCATTGTTTTTTCAACTCAGGGCGGCTCAAATCGTCTTGCATGTTTTTCATATAACGGCTGATGACCGCCTTCATCTGCGCTTTTTGAGCTTTGGGCGTCATCGTTAACAAGCGCTCATTGTCCTCTTTATTTACCATCTCCAAAGAACGTTGTACTTTCTCGCTATAATTACTGCTTATCCCTTGAATCTCCAACCATTTTATTGCAGATTCATCACTTGGTTTAGCAGCTAAGCTTTGAGTGGATGCAAATAAAGCTGCGCAAGCAACCAACAAATATTTTAACTTCATGATTTACTCCTATCGCGTAGTTTGAAGATCATCTTTAAAACATCTGTGAAACATCTATAAGCATTTAGATTGAAACATTCGCGGATACGAACGCCGCCAAGTCCGGCTCAATTATCGCATAAACAGGCAAGACCCACACATGATTCAGGCCCTGATCGTCTGAAAATTTGACCGCATCCTTTTCCGTGATAATCACCACATCTGCGTCCGGCAAATCCGCCGCCGTAATATCTGCATGATCAGGCAAGGCAACGGTTTGTTTTAAAGCAATATTCATGCTTTGCAACGTATTGAAAAAACGCTCCGGCTTGGCAATACCGGCAACGGCGGCGACGGTTTGATTTCCCAAACCCGCCAAATCCAATTTTTCAGACGGCCTGTTCAAACGGTAAATCTGCCCTGTTTCAATATGGCTGGCAAACATATTTTCAGACGGCCTAAATGCCGTATCTGCTTGCCCCCCGCTGACGACAACCGCATCAACGGAAGCCAATCGAGACAAAGGTTCGCGCAAGCTGCCGTTGGGCAGTAAATCCAAATTGGTGCGTCCTGTATCTGCCGCCGGGAAGACGGCAATTTCCATATCGCGTTGCAAGGCATAATGTTGCAAGCCGTCGTCGGCCACAATCAATTCAAGCTCCGGATACGCCGCAAGCAATGCCCTGCCTGCTTCTGCACGGCTGCTGCCTACCGCCGTCGGCGCACTGGTTTGGCGAAACAGCAATAAAGGCTCGTCGCCTGCATCTGCCGCACTGCTGGCTGTATTCAATACATGAACCGCCTTGCTCTTGCGCCCGTAACCTCGGCTGATGATGCCGACCTTAACGCCCTTTTCCTGCAAACCCGACACCAGCGCGGCGACTATCGGCGTTTTCCCTGTCCCACCTGCATGGATATTGCCGACCATCACCACAGGCACTGGCAATTTTTCGCTTTTCAGACGGCCTGAAACAAAATCATCGCGCCGTTTCGCAGCAATTTTGGCAAACAGCTTGGACAATGGTTTTAACAGAAAAGACAAAAACGGATTGGGGGATTGCCAATGGCGTTCGATAATTTGGTGGAGTTTGGGCATACGCACGGCTTTTGAAGCGAAAATCAAACGATAATATAACACAAGCCCGCCCAGACAAGGCTGCCTGAACATGCGGCTTTGATAATATTAAAACAAAGGGCGAAAGTTTCATAAAAACGAATACAACGAATCGCTCTAAAACCCTTATAATTCAACTTTCCCAAATTTTTCCCGTTTCGCAATGTCCGAACTCTTCGCGCCCTCCTCCATTTCCGTATCCGAACTTAACGCCCTCGCCAAAGCCTTGCTGGAAGACCATCTTGCCGGTTTGTGGATTGCGGGCGAAGTGTCCAACCTGATCCGTGCCGCCAGCGGACATTATTATTTCTCGCTCAAAGACAGCCGCGCGCAGGTGCGTTGCGCCATGTTTAAGGGTGCGGCCATGCGCTTGGCGAAGCCTTTGAAAGAAGGCGACCATATCGAAGTATCAGGGAAAATCAGTATTTACGAAGCGCGGGGCGAATTTCAGATTACCGTAAACGAAGTACGGCTCAAAGGCTTGGGGCAGCTTTACGAAGCCTATGAGCGATTGAAGGCGCAGTTACAGGCGGAAGGCGCGTTTGCGGCGGAACGCAAGAAACCTTTACCTGCCCGTCCGCAATGTATCGGCATCGTCACCAGTCTGGCGGCGGCGGCTTTGCGCGATGTTGTGACCACCTTAAACCGCCGCGCGCCCGAAATCCCTGTTATCGTTTATCCGACGCCCGTACAAGGCACAGGCAGCGAGTTGCAAATTGCCCAAGCGATTAAAACCGCTTCGCAACGCGCCGAATGTGACGTGCTGATTGTCTGCCGTGGCGGCGGCAGCATTGAAGACTTGTGGGCGTTTAATGAAGAGCCGGTTGTGCGCGCCATCGAAACCTGCGCGATTCCCGTCGTCAGCGGCGTAGGCCACGAAACCGATTTCACACTCGCCGATTTCGTTGCCGACGTACGCGCACCGACACCGACCGGTGCGGCGGAATTGGTCAGCCCCAACCGCCAAGAATCGCTACATCGTCTAGCCCAAGCGCAAGGCCGTCTGAAAACCGTTTTGGAACAACGCTATTTCGATGCCAGCCAAAAACTTGACTGGCTCGCACGGCAAATCCGTCATCCGCGCCAAAAACTTGACGAGCAACGCGCTTCAATCAACAAACTGGCGCAAACGCTGTCTTATTCGATGACGCAAAACCTCCGCGCCCATACCGCCCGTTTTGAACGCCAAACCCAAACCCTAAAACATTGCCGTCCTGATGTTTCCGTTTACAAAAACAATATCGACCGCTTTCAGACGACCTTGTCGCATTCCTTCCACCAGCGGCTTGCCCACCGCCGTCAAAGCCTGACCGCCCAAGCCGCATTGCTCGAAGCCATATCGCCGCAGCATATTCTGGAGCGCGGCTTTTCGGTCGTCAAAAACACACGCGGACAAGTCATCCGCAATGCCGATATATTGAAACAAGGACAGAAACTGCACATCACTTTTGCCGACGGCGAAACCGACGTACGCGTGACCAAAGAGCAGGCGCAGGGCGAGTTGTTTGACTGACAAAATAAAGGCCGTCTGAAACTTTATGCGATTGAAGTGAAACTATGTCTGCCTGTTAAAAATCCTTAACCTGCCAATGCGGTATAATGCCTTATCTGCACCCGCAGCATATACGGAAACATTATGGACAACTCACAAAATACAGAAAATCCGATTCCTCCACGCAACTCCATCCGCAAAAACAGCATTTACCTGCTGCCCAATTCCTTTACCATCGCCGCACTGTTTTGCGCCTTCTTCGCCATTACCCAGTCCATGCACGGACGTTATGAAACGGCGGCGATTGCAGTTTTCCTTTCCATGCTGCTCGACGGCATGGACGGACGCGTTGCGCGGCTGACCAACAGCCAAAGCGCGTTCGGCGAACAGCTCGACAGCCTTGCCGATATGGTCAGTTTCGGCGTGGCGCCTGCCCTGATTGCCTACAAATGGCAACTTTGGCAGTTTGGCAAAATCGGCTATTCCGTCGCCTTTATCTACTGCGCCTGCGCCGCCCTGCGTTTGGCGCTGTTCAATACGCTTATCGGCAAAGTCGACAAACGCTGGTTTATCGGCGTTCCAAGCCCGACCGCCGCTGCGTTGATTGTCGGCCTGATTTGGGTCAACCACAGCGTCGAACGCTTCCCCAACGTGCATTGGTGGGCATTGGGTATCACCCTGTTTGCCGGTATTTCCATGATTGTGCAGATTCCGTTTTGGAGCTTCAAAGAAATCAACATCCGCCGCCAAGTACCGTTTATGGGCATGGTGTTGGCCGTGTTGGTATTGCTGCTCATCAACTGGAAGCCTTCACTCGTCCTCTTCCTGTTTTTCCTCGGTTACAGCCTGTCCGGTTATGTGATGGCAGTCATCCGTTGGTTTAAAAAACGCCATAAAACACACAAACACGACAAGGCCGTCTGAAATGTGGTCTTGGGACATCATCCTTTCCCTGCTCGCCGTCGGTAGTGCAGCGGGCTTTATTGCCGGACTATTCGGCGTAGGCGGTGGCACGCTGATTGTCCCCGTTGTCTTATGGGCGTTGCAACTGCAAGGCATAGGCGGCCACCCCTATGCCCAGCATCTTGCCATCGGCACTTCCTTTGCCGTCATGGTGTTTACCACCTTCTCCAGCATGTATGCCCAGCATAAAAAACACGCCATCGATTGGGCTACCGTCCGCCGAATGACGCCGGGCATGATACTTGGCGTACTCCTCGGCGCGGTATCGGCAAAATATGTGCCGACGCTGGCTTTGCAGGTTTTCTTTATTGCATTTCTTGCCTTTATCGCACTCAAAACCCTACGCGATTCCAAACCCACACCTTCACGCACCCTGCCCGCCCTCCCCGGCCTGACAGCTGTCGGCACGCTTTTTGGGGCGGCTTCGAGCTGGGTCGGTATCGGCGGCGGTTCGCTATCCGTTCCATTTCTGCTGTATTGCAACTTTCCGGCGCATCGCGCCATCGGCACATCTTCAGGTCTGGCATGGCCGATTGCAATTGCCGGCACTATCGGCTATTTTGCCAACGGTTTGCATATTGCCAACCTGCCTAAAGGCGCGGCAGGCTTTATCTATCTTCCGGCCGTGGCCATATTGAGCGTTGCCACCATCCTCTTTGCTCCGCTCGGCGTAAAAACGGCGCACAAGCTGCCCGCCCGAAAACTCAAAATCGCCTTCGGCATTATGCTGTTGCTGATTGCCGCCAAGATGGCTTGGAATTTAATACATTAATCTTTCTTGTGAAAAAGGCCGTCTGAAAATCTTTCAGACGGCCTTTTTGATTGCAAAGCAACAAATTAAATAAAACCTTTTTACCTTACCCTATTTGCCCCATTGCAAATACGGCCAAGCGCCATATCGCCCATCCTGCCACCAATAATCCAGCGCACAAACGAACCATGCGTTTTTGCAGAAAGGTTTTCAACTGCGCTGCAAATATGCCCATCGCAAGCAGGTTCGGCAAGGTCCCCAATGCAAACGCCAGCATATACAGCCCGCCATGCAAAGCATTGCCGCTGCCCAAGGCATACAAAGACGCGCTGTACACCAAACCGCAAGGCAGCCAGCCCCAAAGCACGCCCACGCCGAAACAGGCAGGCACCGATTTAATCGGCAGCAATTTGTTCAGCAAAGGATTCAGGCGCTTCCATATCGGTTTACCGATGCCTTCGATTTTGGTCGCGGCAGTCGAAATACCGGCAAGATACAGCCCAAGTAAAAGCAGCAAAACATTGGCGGCAATATACAAACCGTTTTGAACCGCGCGCGTATCGTCCAAGGAAATGCCGACCTGCCCGACCAAACCGACCAATAGGCCAATGACGACATAGCTGCTGATGCGCCCCAAGTTCAACAATACAATCAGCCCGATTCGGTTTAAATGTGGCGGCAGTTGCAAAGCGAATGCGCTGCTTAATCCGCCGCACATGCCGACGCAATGCGTTCCGCCAAAAAAGCCGAGTAGAAAAAGAGTAAGAAATGTGATTTCTTGATTCATGGTTTTTAATGATTCAAACGAATGGATGAGGCCGTCTGAAACTTTTCAGACGGCCTTGAGAATGCAGGATAAGCCTTTCCGCCCACCCTCTTCACGCTTTAGAAAAGCAATTAACTGCGTGCGCGTACGTCAAATGCCTGACGCAAACCTTCGCCGATCATGACCAACAAAAGCAGCATTACCGTCAACGTGGCAACGGCAGACAGGCCGATCCACCACGCGTCCAAGTTGTCTTTGCCTTGCGCCAGCAACTCACCCAAACTTGCCTGTGAGGCAGGTACGCCCAAGCCCAAGAAGTCCAAACTGGTCAGGGCAAGTACGGCGCCAGAAATACGGAAAGGCAGGAAGGCCAATACCGGCGTCAAGCTGTTGGGCAGGATATGGCGCCACATGATTTCACGGTTGCCCACACCCATCGCGCGCGCCGCCAAAACATAATCGGCCTGACGGTTTTTCAAAAACTCGGCGCGGACATAGTCGGACAAGCCCATCCAGCCGAAAAGCGACAGCAACACCAGCAAAATCAACAGTCCCGGATTAAAGAACGAAGACAGGATAATCAAGAGGTACAGCTCCGGCATACCGCCCCAAACCTCGATAAAACGCTGCATCAGAAGGTCGGTTTTACCGCCGAAATAACCCTGCACCGCGCCTGCAATCACGCCAATCACGGTAGTCACCACGGTCAACACCAAGGCAAACAACAGCGAATCACGGAAACCGTAAACCAAGCGCGCCAACAGGTCGCGGCCGCGGTCGTCCGTTCCCAAGATATGCCGTTCGGATGGTTTGGCCGGATCGGGTACCGTATCAAAATCGTTCAAGGTATCGGCATCGTAAGGATTGGGCAGGTAAAAGGCAAAATTGCCGTCTGAAGTAATGTTGTGGCGGATAAGCGGATCCAGATAATCCGCCGGCGTATCGAAATCGCCGCCAAATGTGGCTTCGTTGTATTCGTTTACCAAGGGGAAGAAATACTCGCCCTGATAACGTATCCACAAAGGTTTGTCGTTGCTCCACAAAGGTGCAAGCAAAGTGACGACAAACAAAACGGCCAAAATCCGCAAAGCCAACCAACCGCGCTTATGCTGTTTAAAGGCTTGCCAAGTAGGGTTTGAAGTAGATTTTTTCTTTTTCATGGTTTGAAACATTCTTTAATAATGGATTGAAGACATTTTCAGACGGCCTTATTTCTGTCCGCCAAAGTGAATGCGCGGATCGACCCACGAATACGAAATATCTGACACCAATTTAGCCAACAACCCCATCAGTGTGAACACATACAGCGTACCCATTACGACAGGATAATCACGTTTCATCACTGCCTCGTAAGACAGCAAACCCAACCCGTCCAGCGAGAACAACGTTTCAATCAACAGGCTTCCGGTAAAGAATGCGCCGATAAATGCGGCTGGGAAACCGGTAATCAGAGGAATCATGGCATTTCGGAAAATATGTTTCCACAGAATCTGTTTCTCAGGCAAGCCCTTGGCTCGCGCGGTATAAACATATTGACGGCGAATTTCTTCAAGGAATACGTTTTTCGTCAATACGGTCATTACCGCCAAGTTGCCTGCTACCGAAGCGGTAATCGGCAAGGCCATATGCCACAAATAATCTTTGACTTTACCTGCCCAAGAGAGTGTATCGAAATCATCGCCGACCAAGCCGCCCTGTGGGAACCAGGCAAAAAAGCTGCCACCGCCAAACAACACCAGCAACACCAAGCCCAAGACAAACGGCGGTACGGTATAGCCGACCAAAATGATCATACCCGTAACCGTATCAAACCGGCTGCCATCCCTGACCGCCTTGGCAATACCCAACGGAATACATATCAAATAAGTTAGGAAGAATGTCCACAAACCCAAACTCATCGATACCGGCATTTTCTCTTTTACCAACTCAAATACGGTTTGGTGGTGGAAAAAGCTCTCGCCCAAATCAAAACGGGCGAATTTCCATACCATATCGACAAAACGCGTCACAGGCGGCTTGTCGAAACCGTATAAAGCATTCAGAGCAGCCAAATCTTCCGCACTGATGCGGTTGCCGTTTTTAGCCAAAGTTCCAGGCATACTGCGTCCTGCTGTTTCGCCGCCAACTGCGCCCTGCGTCAGCTGCTGAACCATCTGTTCCACCGGACCGCCGGGAACAAACTGAATGACGGCGAAGGTAATCGCCAAAATCCCCAACAACGTGGGAATCAAAAGGAGCAAACGATGAAAGATATAACGCCACATGATAAAGTGTTCCTCTATTTTTTGATTTGAAGGCCGTCTGAAACCACTGACCTCAGACAGCATATAGTAACGGATTAATAAGCGTTTGGCCGATTATTTACTTCTCTAAGGCCTCCTGCAATTTCTTCTCAATTAAATCCGCGTCAAACGATTTGGCAATCAGCTCAAAGCGCGAGTCACGGCGCCACGAAACTTGGTTTGCGCCCCATTGACCGTCCACCCAGTTGAGCCATACCCATGTACCGAGCACTTGGAACACGCCTTTGGCGCGCACGAGGCCGTCTGTAAATTTAGGCAGGTCGTTGAAGAAATCGGTCAGCTTTTCGCCGTCGAAATCACGCCCGGAAGGGAAAGTGAAACCTTGGGACTGGAAGCCCATGGTGTTGTCCGGCAGGGCTTTGAGACGGTAGCGCGATTTTTCGACCACGGGAATATCAAGCCATTGGATGTCGAGTTGCGCATTTTGAACTTCAACCACTTTGGCTTTAGGCGGGAACAGCTTGGCCGCTTTATCGTGAAACTCGGCCAGCTGCTCGGGCGTGCACAAGTCTGTTTTGCTGGCGACCAATACGTCGCAAATGCCAATTTGGTCTTTATACAAGGCTTGTTGAGCGTAATCGGGATTAATGAATTGGCGTGGATCGACAACGGTAAAAACAGCGCCGATTTCCAACATGCTGTCGAGCGGCTTGGCTTTCAATTCGTCGATAACACTGGCGGCGTGCGCCAGGCCGCTGGCTTCAATCATCAAGCGGTCGGGTTGGGCATCGCGCAGCATTTTTTGTACGGTCGTACCCATTTGTGCGCCGGCAGTACAGCACAAACAGCCGCCGGCGATTTCTGCGACGGGAATGCCGTTGTCGCTCAAGACAGCGCCGTCAATGCCGATTTCGCCAAATTCGTTGACGATGATGACCCATTTTTCATTCGGATCTTTTTGCGCCATCAGACTTTTGAGTGCGGTGGTTTTGCCTGTTCCGAGGAAGCCTGAAATCAGGTGGACTTTAGTCTTTTTTACTTCTGACATTTTTTACAAATTCCTGTTAAAACAACATGTTCTTCTTTTAATGAGAAACCGGTTTCGGCCACGCCTGCACGCAATGCCGCCCATTCTTGGCTCAAGGTCTGCTCATCTGCCGTACCGCATTCGGTACAAACCAAAATAAACGCGCTGTGGTGCGCTTCGGCTTCTTCGTGGTCATGGCAATGGTCGTCGCATTCGTGCTGCGCGTGGCTACACAGAATATAGCCGTTGACCGCCGCCACTTTGTGCAAAACGCCCTGCTCCGCCCAAAAATCAAGGGCGCGGTAGGCCGTCGGCGGCGCAACCACGCCCTCGCTTTGCTGCTGCATCTGCGACAGAACGTTGTAGGCTTTAATCACGCCGCTTTGTTTCAAAACAATATCAAGCACTTGCTCGCGCAAAGCGGTTACCTGCACACCATCGCGCTGCGCTTGTTCTAAGATTTTTTGTTTGATTGCGTTCATAACTGAAACAGCCTTTCAGACGGCCTTGTTAATAAAAAATTACATTATAACGTGTTTGTTCAATTTCAGATAACAAAGAGGCCGTCTGAAATGTTCAGACGGCCTGATGCCGATTACTTAAACCAAGATTTAATTTTTCCAAACAAAGACATACTTTGTTTTTCAAACGTTTCTGCCTTCACTGGAGCAGGCGCGTCACGGTAAACTTTCATGCCTGCAAAGGTCTGGGCAACCGGCATGATTTCGATGGAATTGACGTTCATCCGCGCAGGACGTTGATAGAGCCATAAAGCGGTATCGGCAATATCTTGCGGCTGGATAAACTCGACATTCTCATAAACCTCGGCCGCACGCTGATCGTCACCTTTGAAACGGACGTTGGAAAACTCGGTATCCCCGCACAAGCCCGGTTCGATATTGGTAATGCGGATGTTTTTGTCTGCCAATTCGGCGCGCAGGTTCATACTGAATTGGCGCACAAAAGCCTTGGTCGCGCCATAGACATTACTGCCTGAATAAGCATAACTGCCGGCAATCGAACCCAAATTGATGATGTAGCCCTGTTTGCGCGCTACCATTTGCGGCAAAATCTGGCGGGTCAGAAAAGTCAGGCCGATGATATTGGTTTGAATCATGGTTTCCCAATCGCCAAAATCGGCTTTATCAGCTGAATCCAGACCTAAAGCCAAACCGGCATTGTTGATCAGGCAATCAATTTCAGCTAAATACTCGGGCAGACTGTTCAAAGCGTTTTGAATCGACTCCGTACGAGAAACATCCATTTCCAAAGGGTAAAACTGCTCGCCCAATTCCTCTGCCAACTGCTGCAATTTGTCTTCGCGCCTTGCCGCGCCAATGACATGATAGCCTGCCGCAACAAAAGTGCGGCACATTGCCGCGCCGAATCCTGCCGATGCCCCGGTAATCAAAATTGCCATATCGTTTCCTTTCTGTACTCGTTTCAGACTTGGGTTTAAGGTATGATAACGCCTTATCAGACGGCCTAAGCGTTTGGCTGGCTGATTTTAAATTTAACGATAATCATATCATTACAATAGGACACACTCCATATGAAAACCCGTTTTCTCCCTGTTGCTTTGGCAACAGTGGTGCTTACACTTTCCGCCTGCGGCGGCAGCGGCGCGCCTTCCCAGCCTAAAGGCCCGATTTCCGAAGACCGTACGGCCGCGTTCAAATCCATGATGCCCGAGTTTACCCGCATGGGCAAAATGGTCAAAGACGAAGAGCCTTACGACGTAGAAAAATTCAAACAAGCCGCCGTAACCTTCGCCGAAAACAGCAAAAAACCGTTTACCCTGTTTGAATCCGACCCTCAAGGCAACGGCCGCGCCCTGCCTGCCATCTGGACAGACACGGCAACCTTCAAAGCCGAAGAAGAAAAATTCGTTGCTGCGGTTGAAAAACTCAACGCCGCCGCCCAAACCGGCAAATTGGAAGAAATCAAAGCCGCTTACGGCGAAACCGGTGCAACCTGTAAATCCTGCCACGACACATTCCGCGGTCCGGAATAAGGCTTAAAACAATAAAGGCCGTCTGAAATATCATTTTCAGACGGCCTTTTCTTCAACTACCTTCAAACCTTTCTATATCGACTTTATATTTTGCATTTCATGTTTTTTACCGGTTTCATTTGAAACCGACGGCTCAATTCACATAGCGCAATCAAATTTTCTTCTTCCAGCTGTTTAAATTCAATTAAATCTCCCTTCTTCTCAACCACCCAAATTCAAATTCAGACCTGCTTTATCTTTTCAGCCAGATTAATCATATGCGGGTGGATTATCTTCTAAAACAAAATTTTACTTTATTTTTTAATAAATAAAAACCATTATTAAAATATTTGTAAAGTTTAATAATATGTTATAAAGTAGCGGCTTCGTTTCTGAGGTAACTATCATGAATCCGAATTTCAAATTAAATCTACTAACATTATCTTTACTGGCTATAACAAATATCGCACACGCAGAAGAAGAGGTTTCAACTCAAGAGCTTGATGAAATTCAAGTCAAAAGCAAACACATTGCCAAAGAGAAAAAAGTTTTTACCGAAGGCCAAGCCAAAAGTTCGCGTGAACGCGTTTATCAATCCAGCGAAAACATCGATACCATCGTGCGGAGCATGCCCGGCGTTTTCACCCAACAAGACAAGGGATCGGGGGTATTGGCGGTCAATATCCGTGGCGATAGCGGTTTGGGACGTGTCAATACGATGGTTGACGGCGTCACCCAAACCTTCTATTCCACTTCTGCCGATGCCGGACGCAGTGGCAGCTCCTCCCAATTCGGTACGGCACTGGATCCCAATTTTATTGCCGGCGTGGATGTAACCAAAGGCAGTTTCTCGGGTGCCAACGGCATCAATACCTTATCCGGTACAGCCAATTTCCGTACTTTACGAGTAGACGATGTGGTACACGGAAACAATACCTTCGGCCTCTTAACCAAAGGATTGACCGGCACAAACAGCACCAAAAGCAACTTTATGGCAACCGGAGCAGTACAAAAATGGTTTGACAGCGGTGCGCGCCTTGGCGCTTTATATGGCTACAGCCACCGTAATGTCGAGCAAAACTATAAAGTAGGCGGCGGCGGTCAGCGTATCGGCAATTTTGGCGAAGAATATTTGGACCGTAAAAAACAAGAATATTTTGAACGCAACTTATTAAAATTCGACCAAGGGCAAAATCGTTGGGTTCGCGACTTTTCCAAGCGCAATGCGGTCGGTAAAAGCTATTGGGACTACCCTTTCTCCAAAAAATATAACGATCCTGAAGTTTTACAAAGAGATTATGTCGATGACTTGGAAAGAGGCTGGAAAGAGAATTTGGCACCGCAATGGGATCTGACTCCAATCGACCCGACCAGCCTGCAACAACGCTCAAACAGCCATTTGGTCAAAGTGGAATACGAAAACGACAACAACAAGCTCGACCTTCAGCTTCGTACCATGAACAACCGTATCGGCAGCCGCAAAGTAGAAAACCGCAACTACCAAGCCAATTACAACTTAAACATTGGCGATTATGTCGATTTAAACGTGTTGGCCGCCCATAATTTGGGAAAACAAAAATATCCGAAAAACTCACGTTTTTCAGGATGGGGACTGCTTGATTATTTGGAAACCAAAAATACGGCCAATCTTTTGGATATCAACAACAGCTTTTCTTTCAAACTTCCCCAAAAAACAGATTTAAAAACTACTGTCGGTTTCAATTTCTTTAAAAACCAATACAGTAAAAACCGCTTTCCGGAAGAGCTGAGCCTGTTTTACGACGGCCCGGATCAAGATGCCGGCCTGTACAGCTTTTTAGGCCGCTTCAAAGGAGACAAAGGAATATTTCCTCAAAAATCAACCATATTGCAACCTTCAGGCCAGCAAAAATTCAATACGTTCTATTTTGATACTTCCTTGAAAAAAGGCATTTATCAATTGAATTACAGCGCCAATATGGTCAACTACCGCTACAAGGGCGAATATACCGACTACTTCAATACCCAAGAAGACTTTAAAAAAGCATTTGGAGAAGATTCTGAAATTTATAAACAGCATTGCACGCCAAGCTGCGACCTTTACGAACCAGTTTATACCAAATCCGGTAAAAAGCATGCGGTAAACCATTCGGTGGCATTAAACATCAATGTCAACGACTACTTTATGCCGTTTATCAGCTATTCGCGTACGCATAGAATGCCGAATATTCAAGAAATGTATTTTTCACAAATCGGCGACTCGGGCGTTAATACAGCCCTTAAGCCGGAACAGGCCAATACTTACCAAATAGGCTTCAATACCTTCAAAAAAGGGATTTTCAAGCCGGACGATGTATTGGGTTTCAAACTGGTCGCCTACCGCAGCAGAATAAACAACTATATCCACAATGTTTATGGCAAATGGTGGGATTTGGATAAAGCACCCAGCTGGGTAACCAGTACCGGCCTGCAATACTCCATCCAGCATCGAAACTATGCCAAACCTGTCCATAAAAACGGTTTGGAAGTGGAAATGAACTATGATTTCGGCCGCTTTTTTACCACCCTGTCTTACGCCTATCAAAAAACCAACCAGCCGACCAATTATAGCGATGCCAGCGAATCGCCCCGCAACTCTTCTAAAGAAGACCAAATCAAACAAGGCTACGGCTTAAGCAAAATTTCCCGCTTGCCCCGAGATTACGGTCGGTTTGAATTAGGGTCCCGATGGTTGGGCAACAAATTGACCATCGGCGGCATTATGCGCTATTACGGCAAAAGTACACGGGCAACGACTGAGGAGGAATTTGTTGACGGTACAACCGGTGCTAATACCTACTCTTCACATCAAATGGGCAGAAGGGTGATCAAAAAAACAGAAAGCATCAACAGACAGCCGATGATTTTTGATTTCTATGCCAATTATGAACCGAAGAAAAACCTTATCCTTCGTTTCGACATTCAAAATGCGTTCAATAAACGCTATGTCGATCCTTTGGATGCCGCAAACGATGCCGCAACCCAGCGCTATTTCAGCGTATTTGAAAGAAAAGGCGGTTGGGATGATGAAGAGGTCGAATGCGATGCCAACGGTTTATGCAATGGCAAATATGGCGGTACGACACGCTCCGTCTTAAACAACTACGCACGAGGCAGGACTTTGCTGTTTACCATCAGTTATAAGTTCTAAACCTATCTATCAGCGTTCTTAATATTACACTGATTAAAAAGCCGGTAAACGCAATGTTTGCCGGCTTTTTTCAATATATTCTCAAAATTTTTTTCATCTATACACAACAAAAAACCTACCCTTGCGGGCAGGTTTTCAATAATGACGGAGATTACAGGCCGCTCAGACGGGCTGTATCGTGTGCAATCATCAATTCTTCGTTAGTAGGAATCACAACGGCAACAGCTTTGCTGTCGGCAGTGGTAATCACACCAGCATTACCGAAGCGGGCTTTCAGGTTAGCTTCTTGGTCGATGTACAGACCGAGGAAGCCCAAGTAGCCCAATACGCGTTCGCGGATGATGTCGGAGTTTTCACCGATACCGCCGGTGAAGACCAATGCGTCCAAACCGCCTGCCGCTACTGTCATGCTGCCGATGTATTTAGCCAAGCGGTAGATGAACATTTCCAGAGCCAGTTTGGCGCCCGGATGACCTTTGGCAGCTTCTTCTTCAATGGTACGGCAGTCGTTGGACAAACCGGAGATACCGAGCAGGCCGGATTTTTTGTTCAGCATTTCGGTAATTTGGGAAATGGTCATGTTGGCGTTTTCAGCCAAGAAACTGAAAACTGAAGGGTCGATATCGCCGCTGCGTGTACCCATTACCAAACCTTCCAGCGGAGTCAGGCCCATGCTGGTATCTTTACATTCGCCGTTGGCAACTGCCGCAATAGATGCGCCGTTACCCAAGTGGGCAATAACCATGCGCAAATCTTTTTTGTCTTTGCCGAGGAAGCGTGCAGTTTCGTCAGAAACGAAGCGGTAGCTGGTACCGTGTGCACCGTAACGGCGCAAGCCGTATTTTTCGTACAATTCATGTGGAACAGCGTATTTGTAAGCATGTTCAGGCATGGTTTGATGGAATGCAGTGTCGAATACGACAACGTTCGGCAGGCCTTTGAAAATGGTTTGTGCAGCGCGCAGGCCCAAAAGGTGTGCCGGGTTGTGCAGAGGAGCAAGTGGAATACATTTTTCGATACCGTCGATAACTTCGTCGGTAACCAAAATGGATTCGCTGTACAATTCGCCGCCGCTTACCACGCGGTGGCCGATCGCACCGATACGGGTGTCGAGGCCGTGGGCTTTGAGCTCGTCCATCAGTGCTTCTACCGCGCCGGTATGGTCTGGCTTGGCGGCCAATTCAACTTTATGTTTTTCGCCGTTGAATTTGAAGGTGATGTAGGCATCAGGCAGATTGAGTTTTTCTGCCAGGCAGCTCAGTAATACTTCGCCGCTGTCGTTATCCAATACGGCACCTTTGAGGGAAGAGCTGCCGCAGTTCAAAACCAAGATTAATTTTTGTGTCATTTTATGCTCCTTGAGGTTTCAGACGGCATTTTTGTCGGGACCTTACTGCTGCTCCGGCTATGTTGCACCCCTTGTGGGACGTAGTGGGTAGCGGTCTGAACAGATTAACAAAGTAAACGCCGTATTCTAACAAAAAATGTAATCGGCTGCTTGACTTAATATTTGATGTAAAATGGACGGAATTTTATTTTAGGCCGTCTGAAAAAATGACGGCGGTTTTGAAGATTTCCCGATATGCATTATTTCAGTATCCACACTCAAGACGGCGAACATGCCGGATTTTTTATTATGTTAGCAGACGATGAATCGCAAAATCCGCCGCAAAGCGGACGCTTTGTAGTCAAACTGCAAAGCGAAGATGCAACCGAAGCAGCGGTATTGTCGCCTTTCGAGCAAACCGATATCCCTCAATACTGGCGCGTGGTTAAAGACCGTATCGAATTGTTTTTTGACGATAAAAATATCGGTGCGTTGCGCAACGAATACCTGACAGTCAGCGGCAAAACCTTTATCCTGAGCGATTTGACCGGAGCGATGTAATGGAAAGTATGTTTATCCTTGTCCCCATCAGCATTATTTTGGCCTTTATCATCGGTTGGTTTTTCTGGTGGTCGGGTAAAAACGGACAGTTTGACGACCTTGAAGGACCTGCGCACCGCATTTTGATGGACGACGACTCCACTGAAAAACTGATCGAAAAAGACGAAGACAAAGAATCCAAATAATGAGCCTTAAAAAAGACAATCTGAATTTCCACACGACCCGCCGTTTTGCGCCGCTCTTTGGGACGCAGTTTTTAGGCGCGTTTAACGATAATGTGTTTAAAACCGCATTATTCGTGATGATCAGTTTTTACGGTTTGGGCAAAAACGACTTTCTGCCGTCCAGCCAAATGCTGAACTTGGGCGCGATGCTGTTTATCCTGCCCTATTTCCTGTTTTCCGCGCTGTCAGGGCAGCTGAGCAACAAATTCGACAAAGCCGTTTTGGCGCGTTGGATCAAGCTGTTGGAAATCATCATCATGGCAGTAGCGGCATATGGCTTCTATATTCAATCCGCGCCTTTGCTTTTAATCTGCCTGTTTTGCATGGGTACGCAATCGACTTTGTTCGGCCCGCTGAAATACGCCATTTTGCCCGATTACCTCAACGACAAAGAGCTGATTATGGGCAACAGTCTGATTGAATCAGGTACGTTTATCGCCATTTTGCTCGGCCAGATTTTGGGCACCGCAGTCGCAGGCGTTCCGCCGTATATTGTTGGCGGTTTGGTGTTATTGGTCGCTATCGGCGGCACGATGACCAGCCTGTTTATGCCGTCTGTACCCGCTAAAATGCCGGACACAAAAATCGAATGGAACATCATCAAAGGCACGAATTCACTGATTCGTGAAGCGGCGGCCGACCGACCCGTATTCACTTCCATCATCAGTATTTCATGGTTTTGGTTTGTCGGCTCGGTTTATACCACCCAACTGCCGACGTTCACGCAAATCCATTTGGGCGGCAACGATAATGTGTTCAACCTGATGTTGGCGCTGTTCTCCATCGGTATCGCCATCGGCTCGGTATTATGCGCCAAACTCAGCCACGAGCGCCTGATTTTGGGCTTGGTTACCATCGGCACTCTGGGGCTAACGGTCTGTGGATTATTGCTGGTGTGGCTGACCCAAGGCCAACGCTTTACCGAATTAAACGGCATTATTTGGTTTTTATCGCAAGCTAAAGCGTATCCGATTATGCTCGTGATGTCGGCCATCGGCTTTTTCGGAGGCTTTTTCTCCGTACCGCTCTACACTTGGTTGCAAACCGCCAGCAGCGAAACCTTCCGCGCCCACGCCGTCGCCGCCAACAACATCATCAACGGCGTATTTATGGTGTCAGCCGCCATTTTGAGCGCAGTTTTGCTGATGTTGTTTGACAGCATCACGCTGCTGTATTTGATTGTTGCCGTGGGTAATCTTCCGTTGATTGTTTACCTCATCAAACGGGAATCGAAATTTATCGGGGATTTGACTGCTTTATTGAAAATCAGCAAATAAGGCCGTCTGAAATGTATCCCCACCATGCACATTTTCACTATTCAATCTCGTGGACAGCTTGTGCATAAATCAGATTACTGTCTGATTTAAAATTAAAAAACACATCTGCCTAAATTTTAAGCACAACTTTACTCCCAAACAAAATGCACATTTTCCCCAAACAAGCGTGTGCAAAGGCTGTGAATAAGTAAGCTTAATAATTGATATTTCAAAGAAAGACGATACTTGATTAATTTTTAGGCAGTTTATTAAAGGCCGTCTGAAACCTTTTTCAGACGGCCTGAGAGTATAATAACCACCTACCTTATAGTTCCCAAACGATATGATTTATCCATGGCATGAAACCCAATGGCAACAGCTCGCCGCCCATTGGCAAAACCGTCCCAACGCCTGGCTGTTTACCGGCAAAGAAAATACCGGCAAAACCGAGTTTGCCCGCTTTGTCGCGCAGGCATTGCTGTGCGAATCGCCCAAGTCCGGTCATGAACCCTGCGGCGAGTGTGCTTCGTGTCATTTATTCAGCCAAAATACCCATCCCGACTTTTATGAACTCACGCCGGAAATTCCCGAAGACGAGGCAACAGGACGCAAACTCCTGCAAATCAAAATCGATGCCGTGCGCGATATTGTGGAAAACATTTACCTGACTGCTGTCCGTGGCGGCCTGCGCGTGGTATTGGTGCATCCGGCGGAAAGCATGAACACACAGGCGGCAAACGGTTTGTTGAAAGCTCTGGAAGAGCCGCCGCAACACGTCGTTTTCCTGCTCGTTACCCATGCACGCGACAAACTCCTGCCCACCATCAAAAGCCGTTGCCGCCAGATGGTGCTGCCCTCGCCTACCCATGAGCAGGCTGCGGCATACCTGCGCCAACAGGGCGTGGAAAATGCCGAAGCCATGTTGGCATTCCACAGCGGCGCACCTTTATTCACGCCGACTCCAGAATTGGACGCATTACGCGAAGAGTTGCTGACGCTGCTGGCTGCCCCGCGCCTGTTGGCCATACTCGACTACGCCGCCGCGTTCGACAAACAAAAACAACCGCTGGCCGTTTTCATCGACTGGCTGCAAAAGTGGCTGATGGATGTCGGCTTGGCACAACAAAACATGGCGCCGCTTTATTATCCGCACCATGCCCAAGCCCTGCTTCAGACAGCCTCTAAAACCGATTCACGCAAGCTGTTTGCCCTATTGGGCCGTCTGAACGCGCTCAACCCTTACGGATATCATACCTTGAGTGTTAAAATGCAGCTTGAGTATCTGCTTATCGAATATTTGGATTTTTGGCAAAACAAACCCTAACAGGTAATCAATGATGAATAAAAAAGACATTCCGGCGAAGATGTTGGCTTTGCAACTCAAAGACCCCAATTTGTTGTACAACTGCTATATGCCGTTTTTAGAACACGGCGGCCTGTTCGTACCGACCGATGACGTATTCTCACTAGGCGAAGACATCCTCTTGGCCGTCGAAATCGCCGACTATCCCAAACGCTTCCTGCCCACCAAAGTCGTTTGGATCAATCCGGCGCGCACTTCAGCCCACCGTCCCAAAGGCGTAGGACTTGCATTCTCCGAACACGAAAGCTGCCTGCAGGCAAAAAACCTGATCGAAGCCGAGCTTGGCCCGCGTCTGCGCAGCGACCGCACTACTTTTACCCTGTAATAAATACCATGTATTTAATCGATTCACATTGCCATCTCAACTTTGACGGCTTAAAAGACCGCCTGCCCGAAGTCTTTGCCAACATGGAAGCGCAAAGCGTCAAACAGGCGCTTGCCATCAGCGTCAGCAAACAAAGTTTTGCCGAAGTCTTCGACATTGCTCAGGCAAACGACCACATCTACTGCACCATCGGCATACATCCCGACAGCCAAGAAGCAGAAGAATTTACCATTGCCGAAATGGTAGAAGCGGCCAAACATCCCAAAATCGTCGGTATCGGCGAAACCGGTTTGGACTATTACTGGTGCAAAGGCGATTTGTCATGGCAACATCAACGCTTTACCGACCATATCCAAGCCGCCAACGAAAGCGGCCTGCCCGTTATCGTCCACACGCGCGATGCGGCCGAAGACACATTGCGGATCTTGAAAGAATGCCATACCAACTCCGGCGTGATTCACTGCTTCTCTGAAGACGTCGCCTTTGCCAAAGCCGCTTTGGATTTGGGGTTATACATTTCCTTCTCCGGCATTGTGACGTTTAAAAACGCACCGCTGATACAGGAAGCCGCCAAATACGTCCCTGCCGATAGAATCTTGGTAGAAACCGATGCGCCCTTCCTCGCACCAGTTCCCAAACGCGGCAAACAAAACGAGCCTTCCTACGTTCGCTATACGGCCGAGTTCTTAGCCAATCTGCGCGGCGAGAGCTTGGAAACATTGGCACAAAACACCAGCGACAATTTCTATCGCCTGTTTAAGAAAGTACCCGATGGCCGTCTGAACAATGGCTAGGTCTCAAAATCTCTAAACATTGGCTCTGCCAACCCGTCATCAGGATTCTGCCTCAAACTCAACGGTAAACTCGAAATGGCTTGAGACAGAAACGCAATCGGCTTGCGCTATCTTCAGAACGGCAAACTTTTGAAGAATGGGAATATTCCCATCAACACAATAAATAAGTTTAAATTCAAAATATTGCTTTCCTAAGCCCAGCAAAGCTCAAGGCCGTCTGAAAGTATTTTCAGACGGCCTCTTGCTTATTTTACCGATAGGATGTAAAACCTATCCTTCGAAATAAACGGTTCATCGAAACCGTACATCAATCGACACAATATGGACACAAACTCCGAAATGCACACCCACCCTAATTTTTACGCTATGCTGACTGCAGCCTGCCAAAAAAACGGTAAAGGCACAGTCATTTTCAACGACAAAGAAAAAATCAGCTATTCCTCCCTCAAACACGAAGTAGAAACCGTCGCCGCCTATCTACAACACCAAGGCGTACAATATGGCGACAGGGTTGCCCTTGTCGTTTCCAACTCACCCGAATTTATTGCCGCCTATTTCGCCATTACTTCCATCGGCGCGGTAGCCGTCCCACTGAACGTCTTTTTGAAAAGCGAAGAATTTTCCTACATTCTCAATGATTGCGGCGCACGCTTCATGTTCGCCTCAGCGCCGTTGGCCAAAGAACTCAAAAACATCAAAGCCAAAACCAAAGTCAATAAAATCATCTGGATTGGCGAAACCAAAGCCGCCAGTAGTGATGACAGCTATTTCGATGCCGCGCGAACATTCCCCGGCAAACCGAATCTGAGCCGTCAGCCGTCTGCCAACGATTTGGCGCACATTATCTACACCTCCGGCACAACCGGCCACCCCAAAGGCGCATTAATCAGTTACAGCAACCTGTTTTCCAACCTTTCAGGCATCGAACAAATTTTCCAAATTTCGCAAAAAGACCGCTTCGTCGTCTTCTTGCCTATGTTCCACAGCTTTACGCTGACCGCCATGGTTTTGCTGCCGATATATCAAGCCTGCTCGATTATTTTGGTCAAATCCGTCTTCCCGTTCTCCAACGTGTTGAAACAGGTTTTACTCAAACGCGCTACCATTTTCCTCGGCGTACCGGCCATTTACACCGCCATGAGTAAAACTAAAATCCCTTGGTATTTCAGATGGTTCAACCGCGTCCGTCTGTTTATTAGCGGCGGTGCGCCTCTGGCCGGACAAACCATCGACGACTTTAAAGCCAAATTCCCGCGCGCCAAATTGCTGGAAGGCTACGGCTTGAGCGAATGCTCGCCCGTTGTGGCCGTCAATACGCCCGACCGCCAAAAAACCGCCAGCGTCGGCGTTGCCCTGCCCGGCCTCACCGTGAAAGCCGTCGATGACGAATTGATCGAAGTGCCGCGCGGCGAAGTGGGCGAACTCATCATCAAAGGCGACTCGGTGATGCAAGGCTACCTCAATATGCCTGACGCCACAGATGAAACCATTGTCAACGGTTGGCTGAAAACCGGCGACTTCGTCACTATTGATGAAGACGGCTTCATCTTCATCGTTGACCGCAAAAAAGACCTGATTATCTCCAAAGGCCAAAACGTCTATCCACGCGAAATCGAAGAAGCCATTTACAAACTCGAAGCTGTGGAAGCCACTGCTGTAATCGGCGTGAGGGACCAATACGCCGATGAAGAAATCATTGCCTTTATCCAACTCAAAGAAGGCATGAAGCTGGAAGAAGCCGAAGTCCGCAGCCACCTGCGCGGCCTGTTGGCAAACTTTAAAATCCCAAAACAAGTCATCTTCCAAGACGAGCTGCCGCGCAATGCCACCGGCAAAGTGTTAAAACGCAAACTCAAAGAACAGTTTCAAGACTAAACCTCTGTTTCAGACGGCCCCTTGATTCATGCAGGCCGTGTGAAAACCTGTCATCAACAAACTTTTCAGACGGCCACGACCATGACTACACCTATACTCGAAATCGAAAACCTAAACGGCTCCTTTCCGAGCAAACAAGTTTTGTACGATATCAACCTTACCCTGCAACCTGGCCGCAAACTGGCATTGGTCGGCGAGAGCGGCAGCGGCAAAACCGTATTGTCGCAAGGCATTATGCGCCTTAATCCAATGGTTACCTTTGAAGGCAGTCTGAAATATTGCGGAACCAATCTGCTGACCCAGCCCGAACGCGCCCTGCAAAAACTGCGCGGCCGCGAAATCGGCATGGTGTTTCAAGAACCCATGACCGCCCTCAACCCCGTCATGCGCGTCGGCGAACAAATCGCCGAAGTCCTGTCCCTGCATTTGGGTTTGGATAAAAAACAGGCATGGACGCGCGCTATCGAACTCTTGGACGAAACCGGCATCCACCAGCCCGAGCAAAAAGCCCAGGCATACCCTTTCCAACTTTCCGGCGGCCAACGCCAACGCGCCATGATTGCCATGGCCGTATCAGCCCAGCCCAAGCTCCTGATTGCCGACGAACCGACCACCGCTTTGGACGTTGCCGTCCAAGCCCAAATCCTCGACCTGCTCTCACGCCTGCAAGAAGACCACGGCATGACCATGCTCTACATTACGCACGACTTGAACCTTGTACGCCGTTTTGCCGATGATGTCGCCGTTATGCGTAACGGCCGTATTCTTGAAACCGGCAAAGCAGCCGAAGTCTTCGCCAATCCGCAGCACGAATACACCAAAATGCTGCTCAACGCCGGCACAATGCGCAAAGTGGCTCCTTTACCTGCAAACCCGGCCACCGTCCTTAAGGCCGAACAAATCGCCTTTTCCATCAAAGAATCAGACGGCTGGTTTAAAAAACGCGACAAAACCATCCTCAACCCCATTTCTTTCGATCTCAAATCGGGGGAGACATTGGGCATCATTGGCGAAAGCGGTTGCGGCAAAACCACGCTGGCGAAAGCCGTTATGCACCTTATCGATTCCGAAGGCAGCCTGATTGTCAACGGCGAGCCATGGAAACGCGAATTGAGACGCGAAATCCAAATGGTGTTCCAAGACCCGTTCGGCGCATTCAATCCGCGCATGAACGTCTTCGATACCGTTTCCGAGGCCTTACGCGTACACGAACCTGAAATGCCGCACGAAGAAATGCGCCGCCGCGTCGAGGAAGTCCTCAAACAAGTCGGCCTGCCCGAAGACGCACTCGAACGCTATCCGCACGCATTCTCCGGCGGCCAGCGCCAACGCCTCGCCATCGCCCGCGCCATCATTGTCCGCCCAAAAATCCTCGTATTGGATGAACCAACCAGCGCGCTTGATGTCCAATGGCAACAACAAATCCTTGAATTGCTCAGCAGCCTGCAAAAAGAATACGGCCTCGCCTTCATCATCATCAGCCACGACCTCGCCGTCATCCGCGCCATTTCCCACCGCGTGATGGTGTTGAAAGACGGCAAAGTCGTTGAGGAAGGCGAATGCGAAAACGTGTTTGCCAATCCAAGCAGCGACTACACGCGCCATTTGATTGCCCACTCCGGCCACATGGTTCAAGAGGCCGTCTGAATCTTTAAGGATTACGATAGACGCATTTCAAAAAAACTATTACCGGACGGCGGCACTTGAAATTTTCCCTGTCTGCCACTATTCTGAACAACGTATTCATTAATCCCGATTTAAAAGGAAACAAACATGAGCAGCGAATTGATTATCCACGCCAGCGATGCCAGCTTCGAACAAGACGTTTTGAAATCCGACGTACCTGTATTGCTGGACTTCTGGGCACCATGGTGCGGCCCTTGCAAAATGATTGCCCCAATCTTGGACGACATCGCCTCCGAATTCCAAGGCCGTCTGAAAGTCGTTAAAATCAACATCGACGACAATGAAGCCACTCCTGCCAAATTTGGCGTTCGCGGCATCCCTACCCTGATGGTGTTCAAAAACGGCGAAAACGTTGCCACTAAAGTCGGCGCATTGGCTAAAGGTCAACTGACTGCATTCGTTGAAGCTTCTATCGCTTAAGGCTTTAAGCATATAAAAAGGCCGTCTGAAAATTGTTTTCAGACGGCCTTTTTTGTATTCATTAAGCAGCCAATGGTTTCAAAGTCAGGCTGATATTGTCAGCTTTCACTTTAAACAGCAAATCAATATTTGGATGTTTACCCGGATTGGCTTCGGCATCGGCAACATGTTCGGCAAACCATGCCAGGCCGCGTTCTGCTGCCGCTGCGTCCAGCTTGCTGTCAAACTCTTGTGCCAAAGCATAGTAAAGCTTGAGCGAGCCTTGTTTGCCGGGCGCATTGGGAATGTGATGAACCACATTGTCCTCTTTATCGAGAATATCCAAGCCGCTCAAATGGTCGATGGCAGGCATGGTGGCCAGATTATCTTGGAAGCTCATGATTGTCCTTTCTGATGTGGGTTTTAAAGCAAACCATATAACAAGGCCGTCTGAAAGTTGATGTTTGACACTTTTCAGACGGCCTTAAACATTTCAATTAACGTGTACCGAAAATCTTATCGCCGGCATCGCCCAAGCCTGGGATGATGTAGCCGTGTTCGTTCAAGTGGCTGTCGAGCGCGGCAGTGTAGATGGTTACATCAGGATGCGCGTCATTGACGGCTTTCACGCCTTCCGGAGCGGCAACCAATACCAATGCTTTGATGTTACGGCAACCTTTGGCTTTCAAAAGGTCGATGGTGGCAACCATAGAGCCGCCGGTCGCCAACATTGGGTCGATAATCAGAGCTGGACGTTCGTCCATGCTGTCAACAAATTTTTCAAAATAAGAAACTGGTTTCAAAGTTTCTTCATCGCGCTGCAAGCCGACAACGCTGATTTTGGCAGTTGGAATCAGGTCGAGTACGCCGTCGAGCATACCCAAACCGGCACGCAAAATCGGGACGACGGTCAGCGTTTTGCCTTTGATGCGGTCGCCTTCAATAGAGCCGCACCAGCCGTCAATAATGTATTTTTCAATTTCAAAATCACGGCTGGCCTCATATGCCATCAGACGTGCCAACTCGGTAGTAAGCGTGCGGAATTTGTAAGTGCTGCAATCCGCTTCACGCATCAGCGTGAGTTTGTGGCGGACTAAAGGGTGGTTGATAACGGTAACGTTCATGTTGATTTTCCGAATTGCGTTGATGGAGGGGGATTATACTTTTTTTCGCATGGCGCGCAAAGTGCGTATTCATGCGAAAGGCCGTCTGAATCAGGGTTTCAGACGGCCTTTGTCAACAATTTTACATTACGGAATATTGTAGATGATTAAGCTTTCAGCAATTCTTGCAGTTCGCCGGCTTCGTACATTTCCATCAAAATGTCAGAACCGCCGACAAATTCGCCGTTGACGTACAGTTGAGGAATAGTCGGCCAGTCGCTGTATTCTTTAATGCCTTGGCGTACGGCATCGTTTTCCAATACGTTGACAGTCACATAGTCGGTGCAACCTGCCGCATTCAGGATTTGTACGGCGCGGGAAGAGAAGCCGCATTGAGGGAATTGCTTCGTGCCTTTCATGAACAATACGACGCGGTGCGTGGTAACGACTTCTTTGATTTGATCGTGGATAGAGGACATGGTGTGTTCCTTTTTACTAAATCGGTTGTTCGGGGAAAATCAAATTTCCCGCCATTATACGCAAATTGATGAAGTTGAGGGGCGTTTCTCAACGTCGGATCTGACCGTTGCCATTGATATAGAATTTGGTCGAAGTCAGCGCTTCCAAACCCATCGGGCCACGGGCGTGCATTTTTTGGGTGGAAATACCGATTTCCGCGCCCAATCCGAAAACAAAGCCGTCGGTAAACCGAGTAGACGCATTGACATAAACCGCCGCCGCATCAATGCTTTCTTGGAAAAACTCGGCATGGGCAATGCTTTGGGTCACAATCGCTTCCGAGTGATGCGTCGTATGGCCATTAATCCAATCGACGGCTTCTTCCACTGATTTTACCGTTTTGACCGACATAATATAGTCAAGAAACTCGGTACTGTAATCTTCCTCGGTTGCCAAAACAGCATTTTTAAACATACGCAGTGCTTCCTGATCGGCTCTAAATTCGACCGGATGCACTTTGGCAACTGCTTCTTCCAGTTTGGGCAAAAACGCCTCCGCTATCTTTTCGTGGACAACCAAAGATTCAGCTGCATTGCACACGCTCGGACGCTGCGTTTTGGCGTTCACGACGATATCGACTGCCATCTCCAAATCGGCACTGTCGTCCACATAAATATGGCAATTACCGACTCCGGTTTCAATGACGGGAACTTTCGATTTCTCTTTCACCGTCTGAATCAAGCGCGCACCGCCGCGCGGAATCAGCACATCAATATAATCGACTGCCTGCATCAATTCCTCGGCAGCGGCATGACTGGTATCTTCAACCAGCTGCACCACATCGGCATCCATTCCCGCTTTTACCAAAGTCTGCCTGATGACGGCAATCAATGCGGTATTTGAATGGATCGCGTCGCGACCTCCACGCAAAATAATGGCATTGCCGGTTTTAAAGGCCAGAGAAAACGCATCGACCGAAACATTCGGGCGGCTTTCAAAAATCATGGCGACCACGCCCAAAGGCACGCGTTTTTGAACAATCTTCAAACCGTCCAAATTGGTATAGCCGCGGACAACCTGCCCAATCGGGTCTTGTAAATCGGCAACCTGCCCAACGCCTTCTGCAATGCCTTTGATGCGTTCATGATTCAAGCGCAGCCTGTCGAGCATAATGTCCGAAATGCCGTTTTCTTTTGCAGCGGACAAATCGCGGGCATTTTCCGCCAAAATCACCTCAGCCTGTTCAACCAAATCCTTTGCGACCTGACGCACCAAATTGTTTTTTTCCACGCTTCCCAAGCTGATTAACGTTTTACTGGCTTTTTGGGCATTCTTGCCCAACTGTTCGATATAGCTCATCAAACCTCCCTATTTCTCTTGTGCAAACCAAGTTCCGATAGGCGCGCCATCTAAAACCTGAAGAATATCGCGCGGATTGGCGCTGTTCATCAACACCATCTGGCCGTGATGTTCAAACATCATCTGCGCGCTCTTAATCTTACTGAGCATGCCGCCCGTACCAAACTTACTGCCCGATCCGCCGGCAGAAGCAATGATTTCCTCAGTAATATCGGCCACATGGCTGCGCAGCTTGGCATCGGCGTGAACAGCCGGATTTTTATCAAACAAACCGTCGATATCGGACAACATAATCAGCAAATCGGCTTTAACGATTTTCGCCACAACTGCCGACAGGCGGTCGTTATCACCAAACTTGGTAGCATGGTCCATCTCGTCCACGCTGACCGCGTCGTTCTCATTGACAATAGGGATGACGCCGATGGAAAGCAGGGATTCAAAAGCATTGGTAACGTTTGCCAAACTTTCTGGATATTCGACCACATCACGCGTCAGCAGGATTTGCGATACCGTCATCCGATAATGGGAAAAAATCTGCGAGTAAAGGCTCATCATGGCCACTTGGCCGACGCTGGAAACAGCCTGCTGCTGCGCCATTTCCGCCGGACGTTTTTCCATATTGAGGACATTCAGCCCAAAGCCCATCGCGCCGGAAGACACCAGCACAATTTCTTTGTCCTTACTGACCAAGCTGGAAATGACAAAGGCCAGTTGGTCGATTTTTGCCAAATTGATTTTACCGTTTGGCAACACCAAAGAGCTGGTTCCAATCTTAATGACAATGCGTTTTACTGCTTCAAAATCTCGTTTCATTATTCTCCTCTGCTTTCTATTTTTATGATTGCACGCGGCATTATTTCAGCCAAGCTAATCCACATCATAACTGCGAAGCAATAGAAAATACAGACAAAATTAAAAATGCTTCCTTTAAAAGCGTATTTTCAGCTCTTATCCGAATCCGTTAACAACAAAACAAAAGGCCGTCTGAAACCCTATTTCAGGTTTCAGACGGCCTTTTACCGATTATTGAAACTCTAGCCTGCAAAGATAAATACAGACCGTTCCCTACAAACGCTTATTGGTGCTCAGAAATAATTTTCAGCATTTGCGCCAATACTTTAGGATTGGCCGCAACGATATCGCCGCTTTCCAACCAGCCTTCATTACCGGACATATCGGTAACGATGCCGCCTGCTTCTTGGACAATCAATGCACCGGCGGCAATATCCCAAGGTTTGAGGTTGAACTCGAAGAAACCGTCCAAACGGCCGGCCGCAACGGCACACAAATCCAAAGAAGCTGCGCCTTCACGACGGCCGCCGGCGGTTTTTGCCAAGAAGTCTTTCAAAATCGCCAGATACTTGTCCATCATGCTTTGATCGACAACAGGGAAGCCGGTACCGATCAGGCAGCGGTTCAATTCGATGCGGTTGGAAACGCGGATGCGGCGGTCGTTAAGCAACGCGCCTTTGCCGCGGGAAGCCATATATACGTCGTTGCGCTCAGGTGCGTACACCAAAGCTTCTTGCAACACGCCTTTGTGCAAGAGTGCCATAGAGATGGCGTATTGAGGATGGCCGTGGAGGAAGTTGGTCGTGCCGTCGAGCGGGTCGATAATCCATTCGTACTCGGCGGTGGCTTTACCGTGGGAGCCGCCTTCTTCGCAAGTGATTTTATGATGCGGATAGGCTTCTTTGAGCGCTTCCACCAAAATCATCTCGGAGCTGCGGTCAACATCGGAAACGAAGTCGTTGAATGCTTTGCTGTCTACTTTGACGGCATCCAGATTGCCGGCGGCGCGAATCATCATTTGCCCTGCTTTACGGGCGGCTTTGAAAGCGGTATTTAAAAACGGATTCATGGTTTTCTTCCTAATTCAGGTAAAATACGCCCTAATGCGCCGAACAAGGCACACAAGAGGCTGTTAATCGTTTCCGATGCTGTTAAAGAACATTTCAGACGGCATGGAAAAAGGCCGTCTGAAAACAAAAAGATGGCGCATTATACCTGATTCCCGTACAAACAGAAAATAAAACATGACTTCCGAAAAACCTGCCCTGCCCGCTTATCTGGACAACATCCGCATCATCCTCACACGCACCAGCCATCCCGCCAATATCGGCTCCGCCGCGCGCGCCATGAAAACAATGGGCCTGCACAAACTGACCATCGTCGCCCCCAATCTGATGGCAACGCCGATGACGGAAAATCCGCCCGTGTTCGACCCGGAGCATCCGCAATTGTTTAAATTACCGGAAGAAAGCTTCATCCTCGCTTCCGGCGCGGCAGACGTTTTGGAAAATGCCACCATTGCCGCTTCTTTGGACGAAGCCCTTGCCGACACCACCATCGCCTGCGCCCTGACCAGCCGCCGCCGCGAAATCACCGCGCCGCTGCAAACGCCGCGCAATTTGGTGCCCGAATTACTGCAGGCCGCCAACCGCGGCGAGAAAGTGGCGCTGGTCTTCGGCAACGAGACTTTCGGCTTGAGCATCGAAGAAGTCCAAGCCTGCAACCGACTGATGACCATCAACGGCAATCCCGACTATTTCTCGCTCAACCTCGCCCAAGCCGTGCAGGTCGTGTGCTACGAAATCTTCAGCCAAACCGATTCGCCCATGACCCATCTTCAACAGGAAGACCACTCCGCGACCCACGAGCAAATCAAAGGCATGGTCGCCCACATGGAAAGCGTGATGAACGACATCGGCTTTTTCAACCGCCGCAACGGCGAGCGCCTGATGCGCCGTATGCAGAGCCTGTTCGGACGCGCCAACACGCAAACCGAAGACATCGATATCCTGCGCGGTTTTTTCAATACCGTCAGCCACCGTATCCATAAAAAAGACTGATTAAGGCCGTCTGAAAACATTTCCAGCCTTTCAGACGGCATGACTGATATTCGGATAAGCATGAATTACGCCCTAGACGCATTATGGTGGAAGCTCACCAGCCAACCCGTCCGCGACCTCGCCTCGCTGCTGACTGCGCCCCCTTTGTGGCAAAACGGTTGCGAATTGAGCGTACGCGAACTATTGGGGGAACACGGTTTCCGCTACCTTTTGGCATTGGACGCCGATCCCGCACCGCTGATGGATTACCTCGCCCAACGCGCCCCGTTTGGTCATCGTCTCGGCATTTATGCTGAAGAGCTGTTGACTTTTTGGTTTGCCAACGCGCCGCACGCCAAACTGCACGCATACAATCTGCCCGTTTTTTCAGACGGCCAAACCTTAGGCGCTGCGGATTTCGTCGTTTCCCTCAACCAACAGCCCTACCATATCGAGCTGGCGTGTAAATACTACGGCGGAGACCAAGCGCAAAACCTGCGCGGCCTCAATCCTAAAGACATGCTGACGGACAAAGCCACCAAACTGGTGCAGCAATCCCAGCTGCTGCATACGCCGCAAGGCAAAGCAACCTTAACCGCACAAGGCCTGCCGGAAAATCTGCTTCCTGCTTCCATCGTGCGCGGCATCGGCTTTTTTCCACACGGTTTCCATGCTTTTGAGCCGCCACTTAATCCATACGGCTGGCGCGGCATCTATATTCAAGATTGGGCGGAATACGGGTTTGAACGCCAAGAAGCGCGTTATCACTTGCTCGACCGCATGGCCTATCTTGCACCTGCGCGTGTCGCCGAAACCGAAACATTAAACGCAACCGAAATCCGCCGTATCGACCAAGGCTTGATTGCCGTTTTGGAATTACGGCCGGACGGCTTTTGGCACGAAATCGAACGCATTATGAAGGCCGTCTGAAACCATTTACCCACTTTAAGAGAACCCATTACATTATGAACGCCGCACAACTCGACCATACCGCCAAAGTTTTGGCTGAAATGCTGACTTTCAAACAGCCTGCCGATGCCGTCCTCTCCGCCTACTTCCGCGAACACAAAAAGCTCGGCCGCCAAGACCGCCACGAAATCGCCGAAACCGCCTTTGCCGCACTGCGCCACTATCAAAAAATCAGTACCGCCCTGCGCCGTCCGCACGCGCAGCCGCGCAAAGCCGCACTCGCCGCGCTGGTTCTCGGCAGAAGTACCAACATCAGCCAAATCAAAGACCTGCTTGATGAAGAAGAAACAGAGTTCCTCGGCAATTTGAAAGCCCGCAAAACCGAGTTCTCAGACGGCCTGAATACCGCCGCAGAATTGCCGCAATGGCTGGTGGAACAGCTGCAACAGCATTGGAGCGAAGAAGAAATTCTCGCCTTCGGCCGCAGCATCAACCAACCTGCCCCGCTCGACATCCGCGTCAATACCTTGAAAGGCAAACGCGATAAAGTGCTGCCATTGTTGCAAGCCGAAAGTGCCGATGCAGAAGCCACGCCTTATTCGCCTTGGGGCATCCGCCTGAAAAACAAAATCGCGCTTAACAAACACGAGCTATTTTTAGACGGTACACTGGAAGTCCAAGACGAAGGCAGCCAGCTGCTTGCCTTATTGGTGGGCGCAAAACGCGGCGAAATCATTGTCGATTTCTGTGCCGGTGCCGGCGGTAAAACTTTGGCTGTCGGCGCGCAAATGGCCAACAAAGGCAGAATCTACGCATTCGACATCGCCGAAAAACGCCTTGCCAACCTCAAACCGCGCATGACCCGTGCCGGACTGACCAATATCCACCCCGAACGCATCAGCAGCGAACACGATACCCGTATCGCCCGACTGGCAGGCAAAGCCGACCGTGTGTTGGTGGACGCGCCCTGCTCCGGCTTGGGTACTTTACGCCGTAATCCCGACCTCAAATACCGCCAATCCGCCGAGACCGTGGCCAACCTTTTGGAACAGCAACACAGCATCCTCGATGCCGCCTCCAAATTGGTCAAACCGCAAGGCCGCTTGGTGTACGCCACCTGCAGCGTGTTGCCGGAAGAAAACGAGCTGCAAGTCGAACGTTTCCTGTCCGAACATCCCGAATTTGAACTCGTCAACTGCGCCGAACTGCTGCAAAGCCTGAAGGTCGATTTGGATACCGGAAAATACCTGCGCCTCAACTCCGGAGAACACCAAACCGACGGCTTCTTTGCCGCTGTATTGCAACGTAAGGATTAAGGTTGAAAAAGGCCGTCTGAAATCCTTTCAGACGGCCTTTTTGATAGATTTTTTACATTAAAATCATTAGAAACGATAGTCGCGCTCTGCAATAATATACTTTAAGGCATGTATCTCGACCTTTTATCAGAATATTGTGAAAAGCTGGAAAAAATGCTCTATGCTTTGTAAATGTATGTGTTCTCGTTCAAAATTCGCCCGGTCATGCCTCAGGTGATACCCGATACGGACAACGATAATATATAAATTATTTGGTTAAAAATCATGTCGCATATTTATTCTTCCCCCACAAAGCCCCGTTTATTGTCATCGGCTATTGCCGTCGCCTGCTGCCTGCTGCCGTTTCAGACGGCCTCTGCATACAGCCTGCAAGACATCCTCAGGGACGCTTTAATCAGCGACCCGATTGTGCGTGAAGCCAAAGCCACTCAAGAAGCAGCACAAAGCACGACCAAAGCCACGCGTGCACGCCATTATCCTGTCGTTACCCTGACCGGCACGAAAGTGCTGGCGCAACACAATAAATACAACAGCAACGATATGGATGACGGTATCGGCGTGCGCGGCAGCGTGAACATCTACTCATGGGGTGCGATTGAAGCCGCCGTCCGCCGCGACCGCAGCCGCGAAGAATACTATCAACACAAATACACCGAAAGCCAAGAGCAGCTGGGCAGCGATATCGGCCGCCTCTACCTGAGCGCATTACGTGCAAAAGAAACCCTGATCCTCAACGAACAGACTTTGGCGCGCCATAACGCCCTCATAAAAACCTTGACCACAATCGTCAAACAGGATGCCGGCCGCCACTTTGAACTGATTGAAGCGCGCGCACGCCAGCTGCAAGTAGCCAACATTATCGCCCAACAACGCCGCACCATGGATTTGGCTCTGAGCCGTCTGTCCCGCTATACCTCGCGCCAACTGACCGCCAACGATTTGGAAGATCCGTTTAAAAACGACACAGCAAAATCCATCAGCGAACGCTTTAACAACCCCAACCGTAACAACAATCCGTCCTATCAGGCACAATTAGCCGAACGCGACAGCGTCCGTGCCGATTTGGACGCTTCCAAAGCCGAACGCCTGCCTGCCCTCAATTTGGAAGGCAGTGCAACGCGCAACACCAGACAGCTTTATTTAAACGTTGCATGGAATGTGTTGGATATTGCTGCACGCCACAATGTAGAGCGCAATGCCAAATCATTGATTGCTGCAGAAGCCAAGTCCGAACAAATCCTGCGCGACATGAACGAACGCGTTCAAACGTCGGCCATCGATATGCAGGAAAGCGAACAGCGCACCGCATTAACAGCTCAACATATTCTCGCTCAAAAAGATGTTATCAAAGCCTATGAAATGCAATTTAGAGTTGCAAGACGTACGCTGACCGACGTTTTGAGCGCATACAGCGAGTTATCCTCCATCGAGCAGGATTACGTTGCCGCCCGCAACGATTTCCGCGATGCGGCACTCGACTATTTAAATACTCAGGCCAAAATCTCCGCTTGGGTCGGTTTGGCAAAAAAATAAAGCCATATCCACCGGTTAAATCAAAAACATTACGCGAAAAATATGAAAGCCATCATTGAACACATCGTTTTAGTGACCCGCCTTTTGGGTGCGCCCGTATCCGAAGCCGCTTTGTCCGCCGAAGTCGTGCGCGACAAAAAGCTCAAGGTCAACTATCACTCACTGGTCGAAGTCCTGCGCAGCCACGGCTTTGAAAACACCTTATCCAAGCGCAATCTGGAAGACATCCCCTCGCTCGCCGTGCCGGTCATGATTATCCTGCACAACGAAGAGGCAGCGGTCATCACCCAAATCGAAGGCTCCGGCCAAGAGCGCAAATACCATATCCGCCAAGTAGACGGTTTGGAACAGGAACTCAGCCACGAGCAGCTTTCCGGCCTGTATTTGGGCTACTGCTGGTTTATCAAACCCAAAATGGCGACCGATATGCGCTCGGAGCTGCCTGAATACCATCTGCCCAAAGCATGGTTTTGGAAAGTCATTTGGCGTTTCCGCAGCTACTACTACCAAGTCATTTTGGCCACCATCATTATCAACTTCCTTGCGCTCGTCAGCTCCCTGTATGTGATGAACGTGTACGACCGCGTGATTCCCAATCAGGCCTATGAAACCTTGTGGGTATTGAGCATCGGCGTGGTCTTGGCGATTTTGTTTGAATTTGCCGCCAAGATGATTCGTGGTCATTTGACCGATATTGCCGGCAAAAAAGCCGACTTGATCATCAGCTCCGCCCTGTTCCGCCGCGTGATGGCATTACGTCTGGCAGACCGTCCAGCTTCTTCCGGTTCATACGCCAGCAACCTGCGCGAATTTGAAGCCGTGCGAGAGTTCATGACCAGTGCCAGCTTGTTGACTATTGTCGACTTGCCTTTCCTGTTGCTGTTTATCTTCGTAATTTCCATGGTCGGCGGCAAACTGGCACTCGTTCCCCTAACCATCATTCCGATTGTCGTGATTGTCGGTTTTGTCGTACAACGCCCGCTCTCTCGCCACATCAACGAATCGATGAAAGAAGGTTCGCAACGCTCCGGCCTTGCCGTTGAAGCCATCGAAGGCATCGAAACCCTGAAAACCAACAACGCCACATCTTGGGCGCAACAACGTTGGGACGAATACACCGCCAAAACTTCCGCTTCTTCCATCAAAGTCAAAGACACCAGCAACTTCATGGTCAACTTCGCCGTTGCCATGCAGCAGCTCAATACCGTCTTCTTGGTCGTCGTCGGTACCTATTTGATTCATGCCGACAACCATGCGGAACGTATCACCATGGGTGCATTGATTGCCTCTGTGATTCTGTCCGGCCGCGCCTTGGCGCCGTTGGCACAAATCGCTGGTTTGGCCACCCGCTTCCAACAGGCCAAACTTGCCCTCAAAGGTGTAAACGACATCGTTACCCGCCCTATCGAGCGCAATCCGGAACGCAAATACATTACTTTGGACAACGTACAAGGCAACATTACCTTTGAAAATGTATCGTTCAAATATCAAGCCGACAACAACAGCGCCGTCGAAGATTTGCGCCTGACCATCAAACCGGGTGAAAAAGTCGGTATTTTGGGCCGTATCGGCAGCGGTAAAAGCACCATGCTCAAACTGGCCAGCGGTCTGTACGACACTGAAAAAGGCAACGTTACCCTTGACGGCGTCGATATGCGCCAGCTTGACCCCAACTTCCTGCGCGATCAAGTCCTGCTGTTGAGCCAATCGCCACGCCTGTTCCTCGGCACATTGCGTGAAAATATGGACTTGGCGCGTACCGGCAGCTACTCTACCGACCAAGACTTACTGACTGCGCTCAACCGCTTCGGCCTCGACAAAATCATCCGCAACCATCCACGTGGTTTGGATATGCCTCTGGGTGAAGACGGCTTAGGCTTGTCCGGCGGTCAAAAACAAATCATCGCCCTGGCACGCATGACCTTGCGCAACCCGAAAGTCGTCTTGCTGGACGAGCCGACCACCAGCCTGGACCAGGCTACCGAACGCATGGCGCTCAATGCTATTGCCCAATGGGGTCGCAACCGCACCATGCTTTTGGTGACCCACCGTCCGCAAGTGCTGCAAATCGTCAACCGCATCATTGTGATGGATAATGGTAAAGTCGTGATGGACGGCCCGCGTGACCTCGTATTGCAAAAACTCATGCAAAACGAACAGGCCAAAGCAGCCAACGCCAAACAACAGCAACAAGCTGCTGCTGCCTCTCAATCAGCAGCACGATAAAGCAAAAGGCCGTCTGAAACCTACTTGCCCTTTCAAACAGCCTGCCCTAATGGTTAAAATCCACCAAACACAATAAAGACACACGATTATGAGCCGCGAAAACAACGTCAAATCCAAAGATCTCGACCTTATCAACGACCTCAACGCCGCCCTGCAAAAAGAAAAACACAGTGGCCAGTTTATTGTCATCATCCTGTTTTTTATTCTGATGATTGTCTTCGTTATTTGGGCTTACAACAGCCCTGTCGAAGAAGTTACCCGTGGCAACGGCAATATCATTCCCAGCAGCCGTGAGCAAGTAATCCAAAGCCTGGATCCCGGCATCGTAACCGAAATCATGGTTAAAGAAGGAGATATGGTCGAGAAAGATCAGATTCTGATGAAACTCGACGACACACGCAGCTCCGCCGTTTTGCGCGAAAGCGAAGCCAAAGTCGCAAACCTCGAAGCCACTATTGCCCGCCTTAAAGCTGAAGCCTACGGAACCAAGCTCTCCTTCCCTGACAGCGTGGGTCCCGAGCTTCGCCGTCGCGAAATCGCCGCCTACAAAGCACGCCGCCAAGTCATGGTGGATGCCATCAACGGCCTATCCCAAAGCAAGGCCGCACTTGATCGAGAGATTGCCATTACTGCTCCTCTTGTTTCCGAAGGTTATGTTTCCGAAGTCGAACTTTTAAGAATGCGCCGCGATTCCGCAGACTTGGCCACCCAAATCTCTGAACGCCGCAACCGCTACAAAGCCGATGCCAACAACGAACTCTTGCAAGCCGAATCCGAACTGGCGCAATCCAAAGAAAACGTTGCCATGCGTGCCGACCCGGTTGAACGCTCGCAAATCCGCGCCCCTATGCGCGGCATCGTCAAAGGCATAAAAGTCACCACCATCGGCGGCGTTGTGAACGCAGGCGAAGACATCATGCAAATCGTCCCGGTTGATGACAAACTGCTGGTCGAAGCCTATATCCGTCCGCAAGACATCGCCTTTATCCGCGCAGGCCAACCTGCATTGGTTAAAGTCAGCGCATACGACTACTCCATCTACGGCGGTTTAGAAGGCAAAGTTACCCTCGTCGGCGCCGATACCGTCAGCAACTCTATGCAAAACCGTGCCAACGACTTAAAACTTGACCCGAACCAAGTTTATTACCGCGTTCTCGTCCAAACCGAAAACAACTCCCTGAAAGACAAAAACGGCAAACCGATGCCGATTATTCCGGGTATGGTTGCAACGGTAGACATCAAAACCGGTGAAAAAACCATCTTCCAATACCTGATCAAACCGATTACGCGTATGAAACAAGCGTTGAGCGAACGCTAATCGATAAACTGATAAAAGGCCGTCTGAAAGTTTTCAGACGGCCTTTGGTTTATGTTTTCACTATGCCTGTTTATCCGACAGGCAAATTACTTCTCCTTAAACGTCGCTCCGACAAACGTCCTTTTCGGATTGCCGCGCTCAACTTGATAGAGTTGCGTGTGCTGCTCCTGCGCAAAATTTCCTGCCTGTCCGGCATGATGCTCTGCCAGCTTTTGCGCCAATAACATTACCGCCAATTTTTTATTGGCATGCTGGCTGCGTTCGCTCTCGACCCACACGGAAATGCCGCTTTCTTTATGGGTAGCGCGGACGGCGCTTTCGATTTTATTGACGTGTTGCCCGCCTTTACCGCCCGAACGGCAGGTTTGAAACTCGATTCCGTTTTCAGACGGCATTTCATACGTCTGCGGCATATCGGGCAAACGAAAAACGCCTATATACCAATTTTTGCGCGGATGTTTCGGGCGGACGGGGCTGGGGCATATCCATTGGAGCGTCCCCTGCCAAGTTTGCGCCAAACTTTCGGCTTTTTGCCCTGCCAATTTGAGCGTCGCCGACAAAATGCCGTACTTATCGGCGGTTTCGTTAACGAGTTCGGCATCAATGCCTTTTGATTGGGCTTCGGCAAGCAGCTTGCCCAAGACGAAACGGGCAAATATTCGGCACTCTGCCGGCCCTTGCGCGGTGGAAATTTGCAGATGAACCGCTGGTGTATTCTGTTTCATCTTTACGCTCCACACTCGCCGCCGGTTTTATAAGTCAAAACAGGTTTAAACCGCGCGACCAATTCAATCAAACCTGCGTTTTTCATGGCGGCAATAACGCTGTCGATGCTTTTATAAGCCTGCGGCGCTTCTTCAAAAATCAAGGCCTTATCCTGACAAACGACTACGCTGCCGAATTCGGTCTGGCGCAGGCTGTCGGCAGTGTATTTGTGCGACAACCTGCCTTTGCATTCGCCGCGCTGCCATTTCCGACCTGCGCCGTGAGCCAAGGTATTCAACGAAATTTGACAATATTCGGCAGGTTGGACCAGATAGCTGTAATCGCCGCGCGAGCCGGGTATCATGACCAAGCCTTTATCGGTGGGCGTTGCGCCTTTTCGGTGCAGCCAACCGATTGTGCCGTCAATCTCGGTTTGTTCCAAAAAATTATGGTGGACATCGAGCAGGCATGTTCCTTCTGCGCGCCAACGGTCAAGCATTCTGGCCACAATCAAACGGCGGTTAAGGCTGGCAAATTCAAGGGCTGTTTGGTGTTCGGCAAGATAGGCCGCCGCCGCTTCGCCCTCTTCCGCCAAACCTTGATGCCCGAAGGCGGCAATATGGTATTGCAAAATCTGCTGGCCCAATCCGCGCGAACCGCTATGCACCAACAGTTGCAGATGGTTTTCATCAAAATCGGGCGGAAGCAAATCGGTGCGATAAACGGTGTCAACGGTTTGCAACTCGGCAAAATGGTTGCCGCCGCCAATCGTACCTACAGCAAGGCCGTCTGAAAATTGGTGCATATCGACAGCGTCACCTAATAAATCGACCTGTTCGTCTTTATCTAGCGGCGTATCGATATTGCCAAGCTGTTTGGCGAGTTTGGCAGGTTTGAGTTTGGCCGCGCGTAAATCGGTCTGCCAAAACGCCATGCCGCAACCGATGTCGTTTCCAATCAGGGCAGGATAAAAATGACGGTCGCTGAAAAATGCCGCGCCAACCGGATAACCGCGCCCAGCGTGTAAATCCGGCATTCCGGCAACGCGCAACATATGCGGTAATCGGGCGGTGGTTTCGAGCTGTGCGACAGCGTTGCCTTCAATCCATGTATTTGAATCGGCAATAATTTGAATATGATGGGGATAATTGCCCATGTGTTTATGCTTTCTTTAAAACGGATAGAAATCGTCAGCAGATGACAATAAATAGCCACCGTCTGAGAAATGTTCAGACGGCCTGGTTTCTAGCCGATAATCGTAAGGAAAGCAGCCCGAAACGGGCGACATGGAATGCGAAAAGCGTTATCCGAAAGTCAGACCGACGCTTGAGCTGCAAAGAATGTGATTGAGCGGATTGAAATATTGCGTGTCATGGCTTGCTCCTTTCTTTGCATGAAAATATTAAAAACGTTCGGATTATAGAGGGTTTATTTCCAATTATGCAAACTTACTGACATCAATCTGCCAATAATGTTGCATAAATAGCAAATATTGAGAACATAATTTAGGCCGTCTGAAAACTTTTCAGACGGCCTTTGATACCCAATAATCCTTACAAAACAACGGTCGGATAAGAGCCGACAACTTTCACGAAGGAAGCGCGTTCGCCCAAAAGCTGCAAGGCTTTTTGGACATTTTCATCGCTTTGATGGCCTTCGATGTCGATGAAGAACAGGTATTCCCACAAAACCGATTTGCTTGGGCGGCTTTCAAATTTGGTCATGGAAATGCCTAACTCGGTGAAAGGTTGCAGCAAAGCAGTAACGGCACCGGCACGGTTGGGCGCGGAGACGACCAAAGAAGTTTTGTCGTTGCCGCTGCGGCCTGTGTCTTGATGGCCCATCACCAAGAAGCGCGTGGTGTTGTTCGGCTCGTCTTCGATACACTCAGCGGCAAAGCTCAACTGATAAATTTCCGCCGCGATACGTCCGGCAATGGCGGCCACATTCGGGCTGTCAGATTCGGTAACCAAACGCGCCGCTTCGGCATTGCTGGCTACGGCGATACGCTCGGCATTGGGCAGGTTGCGGCCGAGCCAGTCGTTGCATTGCGCCAAGGCTTGGGCATGGGCAAAAACTTTGGTAATGCCGCCGATTTCGTGGTTGTCTTTACGCAGCAGGTTGTGATGAATGCGGACAACCACTTCGCCGCAGGCTTTCAACGCGGTTACAGCCAGCAAGTCCAAAGTACGGCCCACCGAGCCTTCGGTCGAGTTTTCCACCGGCGCCACCAAATAATCGGCTTGGCGCGTTTCGACTTGTTTGAAGCAGTTGTCGATGGTGGTACACGCCATGGTGTGTGCGGCGTGGCCGAAATGTTTGATGGCGGCTTGCTGGGTAAATGTCCCCTTCGGGCCCAAATAGGCAATCGTCAGCGGACGCTCTACCGCCAAACATTCGCTCATAATCTCGCGAAACAGCCGGGTAACCGATTCATCCGGCAAGGGGCCGCGGTTCAAATCCTGAATCCGGCGTAAAACGGCCACTTCCCGTTCAGGACGGTACACCGCGCCTGTCCCTTTCAATTCGCCGATAGCATGCGCATGACCGGCGCGCTCGTTGAGCAAACGGAGGATTTCCGCATCAATGCTGTCGATGGCATTGCGGTGCGGCAATAATTGTTCGTCTATGGATAAAGGCATAAGCTGTCTCGCAATTTTGTGAGGGATATTTTCATTTTAACATTAAAGGCCGTCTGAATTCCGTTTTCAGACGGCCTCAACACTATCTTTATCTAACTTTATCGTCTATCAGGTTTGCAAACGCCGCCAATTCCATCATAATTAAGCCTTTTGAACGACAAGGCCTATTCCATGCACTCAAACGGACTGTACACCCGTTTTCTGCCCGATGAAGAAGCAACCCTGCAACTGGGTGAAGAATGGAGCAAGCAGCTTTCCGCTCCGCTGACCATCTATCTTGAAGGCGGGCTGGGTGCAGGCAAAACCACGCTGACACGCGGGATTTTGCGCGGACTGGGACATACGGGCGCAGTCAAAAGCCCGACTTACACCATTGTCGAATCTTATCCGCTGGATGCATTCACCCTCCACCATTTCGACCTCTACCGCTTTACCATGCCCGAGGAATGGGAAGATGCCGGTTTGGACGAATTGTTTGCGCCCGACAGCATCTGCCTCATCGAATGGCCGCAGCAAGGTGGGGAATTCACGCCTCCGGCAGACATTACCATTACATTGACGTACACCGATAAGGGCAGAACCTGCACCTTTTCCGCCCACACAAACCAAGGCCGAAAAAGTTTAGAATCATGGTCAAATTAACTAGAAGACACATTCTCCGTCAAGGCACAGGACTATTTCTCACCCTCACGCCCGTTGGTGCCGCATTGGCCAAACCGGCCTCTCCTGCGCAATTCCTTGCCGTCCGCATTTGGCCGGCGAACGCCTACACACGCGTTACCCTTGAGAGCAACCATTCGATGAAATACCAACATTTTATGTTGGACAACCCCAGCCGGTTGGTTGTAGATATTCAAGGAGCGGAAATCAACAGCGTCCTGCAAGGCATTTCCAGCAAAGTGCTGTCTAACGACCCTTTTATCCGCAGCATTCGTGCTGGTCAAAATACGCCCAATACCGTGCGTATCGTCATCGACCTCAAACAAAGCTCCCATCCGCAAGTCTTTGCGCTCGCCCCCGTCGGCAACTTCAGAAACCGCTTGGTTATCGACCTCTATCCGCACGGCGCAGATGCCAACGACCCGATGATGGCCTTGCTCAACGGCAATGTCCCCAAACAACGTCCGAATACCAATATCGCATACGACACCCCTGCCCCTAAAAACAATCGCGGCAGCGGCGGCAACCGCCGTCCCGTGATTATGATTGACCCCGGTCACGGTGGCGAAGACCCCGGCGCAATCGGCCCGAGCGGCCTCAAAGAAAAAAACGTTGTACTCTCCATTGCACGCGAAACCAAAAAACGCCTCGAAGCCTTGGGTTACAACGTATTCATGACGCGCAACGAAGACATCTTTATCCCATTGGGCGTACGCGTTGCCAAAGGCCGTGCACGCAATGCCGACGTATTCGTGTCCATCCACGCCGATGCCTTTACCAGCCCGTCCGCTCGCGGTACCGGCGTATATATGCTCAATACCAAAGGAGCGACCAGCTCGGCGGCAAAATTCCTTGCCCAAACCCAAAACAACGCCGACGCCATCGGCGGCGTACAAACCAGCGGCAACCCCAATGTCGACAACACGATTTTGGACATGACCCAAACCGCGACCCTGCGTGACAGCCGCAAACTCGGCCATTCCGTCTTGACCGAATTGGGCAAACTCAACCAATTACACAAAGGCCGCGTTGACGAAGCCAACTTCGCTGTCCTCCGCGCGCCGGATGTTCCGTCCATTTTGGTGGAAACCGCCTTCCTCTCCAACCCTACCGAAGAGCGGCTACTCGGCAGCGAATCCTTCCGCCAACAATGCGCCCAAGCCATTGCCACCGGTATTCAAAAATACATCAATACCGCCGTTTTACGACGCGGATAATGGCTTGATGAAACAAAGGCCGTCTGAAAATTTTTCAGACGGCCTTATCTTTTCAAGCAATCTATTTAACCGCACTTCCCTACCGCAGCCGGATAGACGGACACCTTCGTCTGCGTCAATGCAAATAAGTTTTCCAACTGGATTTGCGCCTGACGGTTGGCATGCTCCAAAATCTCAGCCTTACACGCGCTTTGCAATACCTGCCTTTTCGCTTCTTCCTGCACCGTCTTAAATACCGACTTATCCATAGGCAGCAAATTAAACGAGCCGGTCTGAATATCGTACACTTCGATATTTTCCAAATCCACGCTCAAAATTTCCACCGCCGGCAGGCTGATTAAGACCTTGTCGTCCACAATATTGACATTGTCCGCGCCTAACTTGTCCAAATCCAAACCGGCCAACACCTTACCGCGCACAATAAAAATACCGCTTTGAGAATCCTGCCAAAGCCTGCGCCAATCCCCTTTTTTCTCCGTACGGATAATCGTATCGATATAAAATGCCGTACTTTCCAAGCGGTTCATCTGCTTAATCTGCATCAAAACCCCCTCACGGGACAAAACCTGATGTTCTTCGTTCTGACCATGCAGGGCATAAAACCAGCCGCCTGCAGCCGTCAGCGCACACAACACCAGCACGACCAATCCGCGCCCAAGCATTTTCATTTCAAACATCCCCCGTTAAAATAATCATCAAAACATTCCCCATATTCTCCCAAAACCGTCAATTTCAAGCCATACCCAGGCCGTCTGAAATATTAAAACTTATTACTAAAAAGTAATAAAAAAACTCAATAAACAAAGTTTGCCTTTTGGTAAAGACAAGACTACAATCCATTACACACAATTCAATTCCATCTCATCATGAACACCACCGACCTGCGCCGCCACAACCTGCGGCAATGGATAACACAACACCACAACGGCCAGCAGACCAAGTTTGCACAAGCCATCGCCATCAACCAAGGCGAGCTGTCCGCCCTGTTGAAAAACAAATCTTTCGGCGAGAAAAAAGCCCGAAAAATCGAGCAGGCAGCCAATATGCCTGACATGTGGCTGGATCAAGACCACCAAGACCGCCACGCCCCCACCATCAGCCAAGAAAGAAATACCATGTCCCACATCTCCACCATCCCAGAAATCCTAGCAGACATCAAAGCCGGCAAAATGGTCATCATCACCGATGCCGAAGACCGCGAAAACGAAGGCGACTTGCTGATGGCCGCCCAATTCGTTACCCCCGAAGCCATCAACTTCATGATTAAACACGCACGCGGCCTGGTCTGCCTGCCGATGGACGGCGAAATGGTCGAAAAACTCGGCCTGCCCATGATGACCCAGAAAAACGGCGCGCAATACGGTACCAACTTTACCGTCTCCATCGAAGCCGCCCACGGCATTACCACCGGCATCTCCGCCGCCGATCGCGCCCTGACCATTCAAACCGCCGTTTCCCCATCCGCCAAACCAGAAGACATCGTCCAACCCGGCCACATCTTCCCATTGCGTGCCCAAAAAGGCGGCGTACTCGTCCGCGCAGGACACACAGAAGCCGGCGTTGATCTGGCACAAATGAACGGCCTGATTCCCGCCGCCGTCATCTGCGAAATCATCAACGACGACGGCACCATGGCGCGCATGCCCGAACTGATGAAATTCGCCGAAGAACACAACCTCAAAATCGGCACCATTACCGCCCTCATCGAATACCGCAGCCGCACCGAAAGCCTGCTCGAAGACATGGGCAACGCACCCGTACAAACCCCGTGGGGCGAGTTCCAACAACACGTTTACGTCGACAAACTCTCAGGCGAAACCCACCTCGCCCTCGTCAAAGGTACACCAACCGCCGACGAAGAAACCCTCGTCCGCGTCCACGAACCCTTCAGCGTCATGGACTTCATCCAAGCCAACCCGCGCCATTCCTGGTCATTGCCCAAAGCCCTTGAGCGCATCCAACAAGCCGAAAGCGGCGTAGTCATCCTCCTGCACCGTACCGAAGACGGCGCCACCCTGCTCGACCGCACCCTGCCCAAAGGCGCAAACCAAGCCTACAAATGGGACAGCAAAAGCTACGGCATAGGCGCACAAATTCTCGCTGGCCTCAACGTCAAAAAACTGCGCGTCCTCGGCCAGCCTTCATCCTTCACCGGCCTCACCGGCTTCGGCCTCGAAGTCGTCGGTTTTGAAGAAGCTGAGAAATAATCTTGCTTGATTGATTCTCAAAGCAAATGAAATAAAAGGCCGTCTGAAAATTTTCAGACGGCCTTTT